>JAAHHL010000159.1:0-5804 GCA_010672185.1 Caldora sp. SIO3E6
TCTTTAAGAAAATTCGTCAAAATCTCTTTTGGGCTTTTAGCTACAATGCTTTGGCTATTCCTGCTGCCTGTGGTATCCTGCTGCCGGGATTTGGTATTGCCCTCTCTCCTTCTGCTGCCGGTGCTTTGATGGCTTTCAGTTCTGTTAGTGTAGTCACCAACTCCCTCTTACTACGACGTAGTCAGCATTGAGATTTGAGATTGGAGTTATTACAGTTAACTGAACTGATGTGCCAAAATAGGGAGTGGCGAGTTATAAATAATGAAAGCAGGAATCAGAGTAACCCAATATTTTGATATCTCTTCGGCGTCAGGGAAACTGTTACCCGGGGTCTACACCATTGACTCCAGACAATGCTAAGAGTTATTTAAAGAGGTAACGCCTGGTGAATGAGCCGTAACCAGGGAGACCCTGCTCAAGAGTCTAGGAAAGCTAACTCACCAGGTGTACCAATGTGAATAAGCAAGAGCATTTTTCAGCAACTGACTGCATTCTCTACTACTTTTTTTTCGATGGCTACACAATCAGATCACAAAAATGTATTGATTATTGAAGACGACAAGGGACGCACAGAATATCCCTTGGAAGAGAACGTGTACTCCATCGGCAGAGATCAAAAATCTGATATCCGCCTATTCTCACAGTTTGTCTCTCGCCAACATGCAACCTTGGTGCGGCACGAGCGTGGGGATGGCAGTCAATATTACCGAATTGTCGATGGCAATGCTAAGGGCAAACCAAGTGCCAACGGACTCTTTATTAACGGACGCAAAACAAAAACCCATGATCTTGAAGATGGAGATAAAATTGAGTTTGGTCCGAATGTGACTGCTAAATATTTACAGTTCAAACGCGAGACAAGCCCAACAGGACCAATAGATGAATTTGACATTACTCTGATTAGCCCTGGTTCTCTTGGTCTAGAAGAGGATGGGGATATGTAATGAAGGGTAAATTGGCTCTGATTTTGGTGACAGCCAAAAATTAGCTAGCAACGTTTTCGTTTTCCATGAGCTGACAATGCTCATTTTTAGCAATTTCTGACTGCACAACCTGAAACATTTGATAGCAATGGTTGTCTAACTGAAGGGGTAACTCCTCATTTTTGATGACAAAGTGCATTTGCACTTCTTGAGGAGTAGTTACAGATTTGTCAATTAAGACTTCCACTGTCACCAGCTTAGCGAAGGTGACGTGACCTGGAATTTCCCGTGCCATTAAATAGTCCCCAGTATCGTAGATGATATCGAAATTGCAGGATTGCAAAACTTCAATCAGTGACGGCTGAAGACGCTCAAGGGAAATACTAACATTGAAGGAACAAGTATAGCGAGCCATATATAACCCTGGAAGTTAGTATAGTTAGACCCTCTTATCTTATCGAACCTCTGTTCAGGTCAATAATCAAGAAGGAAGGAGGAGTTGAGGGAGACTCAACTTAATCAGCTACCAGAATTTTAGCGGTTCATCCGGATCAAAATGAATAGGGCACTAAAGGAATGTTACCTCACGGGGTGATAAGTCACTTGAAAAGGAAGCAGGGTTTGGGGTGTAGGGTGTAGGGATCAGGAGGTGACAAGCTACTTAAACAGTAGGCGGGGTGTAGGGTGTAAGGTGTAGGGTGTAGGGTGTAGGGAAAAAAGAAGAGCAACGCCAGGTTGGTGGGAACAATTGAATCAAGTAATGGACTATAAAATCAGTTTTATGAAGGTTGATGAAATCTTGGGTAAAAGCATTTATGAGCCGTAGTGATCACGATGGGGTAAAGCGGGGTAAATTAATTGTATTTGAAGGAGTTGAAGGAGGGGGCAAAACGACTCAACTACAACGGTGTTCCGACTGGCTCCAAGAAACTGGTGGTTGGCTTGAGGGTAGAGATAGTAGCAGTGAAAGGAAACCCTTAGTGGTGACTACTAGAGAGCCAGGGGGAACCTCCTTTGGGAAAAAAGTACGGGAGCTGTTGCTGGGAGAAGGTGAACATCAGGGTACTGCTCCCAAGACGAGAACAGAACTATTACTTTTTGCCGCCGACCGAGCTCAACATGTGGAAGAATTTCTTAAACCTAAGCTAGCACAGGGAGCGATTATTTTGTGCGATCGCTATACTGATTCTACTATTGCCTACCAAGGTTACGGACGGGGACTAGACTTAGAATTGATCGAACAGCTCAACCAAATTGCTACTGGTGGCTTGGAAAGTGATTTAACCCTGTGGCTGGATGTGGATCTAGAAGTCGGATTAAAGCGAGCTAGAACCAGGGGAACTACTGACCGCATCGAGCAAGCTGATATCGAATTTCATCGGCGAGTGCAGTCAGGCTTTCGCTCATTGTATCACCAAAATCCCCAGCGGATCGCGCAAGTGGATGCTAATGGCAGTGAGCAACAGGTACATTCCTCTATCCAAGAGATTTTACGTCAACGGTTTAGTTAATAGACTTCTTGCATAAATCCCGGAAGGGTTAAGCATTGGCGGACAAAAACCTTGATTTTATGGGCAATATGCTAGCGCCAATGCTTAACCTCTACAGTCAACTATCTAGGGTTTGCTGAATAAGTCCTTAGCTGTCAGCTATCAGCTATCAGCTTTCAGCTTTCCGGATTTTCACCCCGAACATTATTGATTTAACCAGGTATTTACCTACAATGGTGCAAGGTTTTTGAAGCAAAAAATGCAAAAACCTTGGACTATTTTGGCTGGCAAAAGGCTTAAAACCCAAGTCCTGTATAGCTTCCACACTCATGCAGCAGACCCTAATTATTGCTAGACAAAGATTGTAGCTATAGTTGTCACCCCGTCAGGATTTTTTAGCAGCAATAAATCAATATCCCGCATTTCGACGCATGGCAGTTTTAGGCGCACCGGGTTCTGGTAAAACTACCCTCCTGAGACATTTGACCCTCACTTATGCCACCAACCAAGAGGGAAAACGGCATCCTCAAGCACCAAAACTAATCCCTGTATTGTTGTATCTCCGAGATGTGCGTCAGGTGATTGCCGAGAAACAACCACCTTTGGCAGAATTGATTACCGAACAGGTGAAGCAGCAACGCCAAATTGAGCCTCTCAACCCACCTCCTAATTGGTTTGCCCAGAAATTAAGTCAGCAAAAATGTTTAGTTATGCTGGATGGGTTGGATGAAGTTGCCGATGAAACCCAGCGCCAGCAGGTGAGCCGTTGGGTGGATCAGCAGATGAAGGCATATTAGAATTTAGAATTGTTGTAGGGGCGGGTTTAGGGTCATCTTATCGCAATTGACGATAACTTTGGTATCAAAACCCGCCCAATCGATAACTTACCCCCTGAATCCTCAACTCTGGGGAATTTTGGATTATTTTTTGCCAAAAAGTGAAAACTGAATTTGGGATTAGTTGTGTTAACCGGGGAGATGCTGATAGGGCGGGTTTTGATTGGAAGATTCGGGTCGAATGGTGTAAATTGTCCCTAAACCCGCCCCTACAAACGTCTCTAACTTTGGTATCAAAACCCGTCCCAGGGATACAGCAGTTTGCTCTGCTATGAGGTACATTGTTTATCCCCCTAAATCCCCCTTTCCAAGGGGGACTTTTGTCTGCTGTACTTTGTTACAGCGCAAAGCGCTGTAACTTTGCCCCTGAATCCACAATTCTGGGAATGTTGAATTATGTTTCGCCAAAAAGTGATAACTGAATTTGGGATTAGTTGTGGTAACCGGGGAGATGCCGATAGGGCGGGTTTTGATTGGAAGATTCAGGTCAAATGGTGTCAATTGTCCCTAAACCCGCCCCTACAAACGTCTCTAACTTTGGTATCAAAACCCGTCCCTCGCCTGGAACTCAAGTTCCAGGCTAATAGCTCAAGTCATCTTTAGATGACTAACTTAAGGTAAAGCGGAAAAATTTAGTCCATTTTAATGGACTTAAGCTATTAGCCTCATCATTTGAATCCAAGGTGAGTTGGGGAATCCAGCTAGTCAGCTATGTCTAGACTTAAGTTGACACCAATGCTCGCTAAACCTGCCCTAACATAATACTGTTTGGTTAATAGAGAATGTGCAATTATGACCTTACAGGTGCACACCTATTCCATTATTAAAATAATAGCAAAAAATAACGAAAATTACAACCAATAAAACATTCTCAGGAGAGAGCGATCGCATATAAAAGAGCACTCGATTTTTAGCAACTTTCTTCTCCCACAGTAACTCCCCAATCTAACTCATCATGCTGCATCTGGGGTGTTACATCTTGGAGTAGTTCATCTCCCCTGAATCCACAATTCTGGGAATGTTGGATTATTTTTCGCCAAAAAGTGAAAACTGAATTTGGGATTAGTTGTGGTAACCGGGGAGATGCTGACAGGGCGGGTTTTGATTGAAAGATTCGGGTCAAATGGTGTAAATTATCCCTAAACCCGCCCCTACAAATGCCCGTATGAATTATCCAACAAATGCCCTAACATAATACTGTTTGGTTAATAGAGAATGTGCAATTTATACCTTATATGCGCAAACTTATCCCATTATTAAAATAATAGCAAAAAATAAGGACAAATTTGGATGCGTGAAGATTTTAACGATTCTTTACCGGATAAGTTTTGGCTTGGTGAAGATCAATGAAAATCAGTCTGTCACATTTCAGCGATATATTGTGCCGCATATATGGAAAATCTCTGGCAATTCTTAGTGCGATCGCGAATATCGTAGGGTGTGTTAGCGAAGCGTAACGCACCGCATAACTTTTGGAAAATGGTATAAAACCTAATCTCTATTTAACTCAACTTTCTCTCTAACTAACCGAATACCTTCCCAAGCTGGTATCCTTCCGGCTTGTCGCTCATCTAGTAATACCAAGTAAACATAAAGCGGGTAAATTTCCTCTATCTTTTCTTGATACTTGCGACTGATAGCTTCACTCTGTTGACGACTTAATTTAATTTGGTTTAGTGCCTCTCCATTTTGGGATACTACCTTATAGGTTACAAACAACACCTGATAGACACCAAGCAAAAACAGCAGAGGAAAGTATAAAATTAGAAATTCACTAGCAACGGTTTCTTCAATTCTGTCGTAGAGGTCTCGGTAGAGGTCGAGGTTGAGGTGTCGGTATGGGTATAGATCTCGGTTGAGGACTTCATACAGTTTTGGGTTAAGGACTCTGTATAGGACTCGGTCGAAGTTGAGGCGTCGGTTTCGGTGTGGATCTCGGTTGAGGCCAAGATAGAGAACTCTGTAGAGGTCTCGGTTGAAGCCGAAGACTCTGTAGAAGTCTCGGTTAAGGACTCGGTAGAATACTCGGTCAAGGTAGAGGGTTCGGTTGAAGTCAAGGCGAAGGAGTTGGTTAAGTTCGAGGCTGAGGTCTCGGTTAAGGTCGAGATCTAGGTTAAGGTCTCGGTTAAGATCAAGGTCTCGGTTAAGGTCTCGGTTGAGGACTTGGTTAAGGTCGAGGTTGAAGTCATGATTTAGAATACTAACTTCAGCTAAATTTTTGTGCCAGTTTTGCCACTGAGTTGTTTCTATGCCAACAACTACTTTCTTCCCTCTGTCATTACACCAGCAGCCAATCTGTTGTTCTCTTCCTGGATTCTCCTTGGCTTCAGCTAAAGTAGGCAGTCTGTACCTGAATCCCAGAGCAGAATCTTGCCGAGTCAACCAATCACAAAATTCTTCCGCATCACTGGCTCTTATTCCGGTGATCGGTTTTCGGGCATCTCCAGGGGGAAACCTGTAATTTTTCCAATGATCCGGCTGACGATTTTCACCTGCTTGGCGCTTCTCATCAATAAATAAATGATATTCTGCACAGGTGATATAGCTCAAGTCAA
>JAAHHL010000159.1:5904-10265 GCA_010672185.1 Caldora sp. SIO3E6
GGTTTTCGGGCATCTCCAGGGGGAAACCTGTAATTTTTCCAATGATCCGGCTGACGATTTTCACCTGCTTGGCGCTTCTCATCAATAAATAAATGATATTCTGCACAGGTGATATAGCTCAAGTCAATTTCGACATTATCATCAATTCGTACTAGATTGTTTCGTCGCCGGGATAGGAGTACGTTAGCCGCTAACTGGAATCTTTCTATCATATACTCTCCAAATCTTCTTCCAATGTTGCTTCTAGTTGCTGCCGAACTTCTGGGTCAATCAATCCCTCCTCTCTCTAACTAACCGAATACCTTCCCAAGCTGGTATCCTTCCGGCTTGTCGCTCATCTAGTAATACTAAGTAGACATAAAGCGGGTAAATTTCATCTATCTTTTGTTGATACTTGTGACTGATAGCTTTACTTTCTCGGTGGCTTAAATTAATTTCCTTTAGTGTCCTTTGATTTTGGGATACCGCCTTGTAAGTTACAAACAAAACATAATAGATAAGAATAAAAAAGAGTAGAGGAAAGTACAGTATTAGGAAATCACTAGCTTCGTTTGCGGTGACTCTTTTGTATAAGTTGCGGTACGAATTGCGTTTGAGGACGCGGTAGAAGTTGTCATTGAGGACGTGGTGGAAGCCGCGATAGAAGTCGCGGTTGAGAACATGGTGGAAGTCGCGGTTGAGAACATGGTGGAAGTCGCAATTGAGAACACGGTGGAAGTCGTGGTTAAGGTTAGGATACAGTTTAGGTTCGAGGACGCGGTGGAGAAGGTAGTTGAGGTCAGAGTAGGATTCTTGGTCTTGTTTCGGGTAGAGTTTGAGATTGAGGACATCGTTGAGCACGCTGTAGAGGTCGAGGTTCAGGACACGGTATAAGTCGGGGTTAATGTTGGGCTTAAGGTTGTCCGGGTTAAGGACACGGTAGAGGTCGAGGTTGAGGATACTGTTGAGAATGCCGTTGAGATCACGATTGAGGTCAAGGTTAATGACGCGGTAAAGGTCGAGGTTGAGGACACCGTTAAGAATGCTGCTGAGATCACGACTAAGATCACGATTGAGAGTAGTGACCTCAATGAAATTGCTATGCCAGTTTTGCCACTGAGTTGTTTCTATGCCAACAATTACTTTCTCCCCTCTGTCATTACACCAGCAGCCAATCTGTTGTTCTCTTCCTGGATTCTCCTTGGCTTCAGCTAAAGTAGGTAGTCTGTACCTGAATCCCAGAGCAGAATCTTGCCGAGTCAACCAATCACAAAACTCTTCGGCATCACTGGCTCTTATTCCGGTGATGGGTTTTCGGGCATCTCCAGGGGGAAACCTGTAATTTTTCCAATGATCCGGCTGACGATTTTCACCTGCTTGGCGCTTCTCATCAATAAATAAATGATATTCTGCACAGGTGATATAGCTCAAGTCAATTTCGACATTATCATCAATTCGTACTAGATTGTTTCGTCGCCGGGATAGGAGTACGTTAGCCGCTAACTGGAATCTTTCTATCATATACTCTCCAAATCTTCTTCCAATGTTGCTTCTAGTTGCTGCCGAACTTCTGGGTCAATCAATCCCTCCTCTCTCTCTAACTAGCCGAATACTTTCCCAAGCTGGTATCCTTCCGGCTTGTCGCTCATCTAGTAATACTAAGTAAACATAAAGCGGGTAAATTTCATCTATCTTTTGTTGATACTTGTGACTGATAGCTTTACTTTCTCGGTGGCTTAAATTAATTTCCTTTAGTGTCCTTTGATTTTGGGATGCGGCCTTGTAAGTTACAGACAAAACATAATAGATAAGAATAAAAAAAAGTAGAGGGAAGTACAGTATTAGGAAATCACTAGCTTCGTCTGCTGTGACTCTTTTGTATAAGTTGCGGTACGAGTCGTGTTTGAGGAAGCTGTAGAAGTTGTGTTTGAGAACCCTGTAGAAGTTGTGGTTGAGGACGCGATAGAAGTTGCGGTTGAGAACACGGTGGAAGTCGCGGTTAAGAACACAGTGGAAGTCGTGGTTGAGAACACGGTGGAAGTCGTGGTTGAGAACACGGTGGAAGTCGTGGTTGAGGTTGTCCAGGTTAAGGACACGGTAGAGGTTGAAGTTGAGGACACCGTTGAGAATGTCGTTGAGATCACGATTGAGGTCAAGGTTAATGACGCGGTAGATGTCGAGGTTGAGGACACTGTTAAGAATGGCGCAGAGATCACTGTTGAGATCACAATTAAGAGTAGTGACCTCAACGAAATTGCTATACCAGTCTTGCCACTGAGTTGCTTCTATTCCTGCAATTACTTTTTCTCCTCTATCTTCGCACCAACATCCAATCTGTAGTTCTTTTGCTGGATTCTCCTTTGCTTCAGCTAAAGTAGGCAGTCTGTACCTGAATCCTAAAGTGGACTGCTGCTGAGTTAACCAATTACAAAACTCTTCGGCATCACTGGCTCTTACTCCGGTGATAGGTTTTCGGGCATCTCCAAGGGGAAACCCGTAATCTTGCCAATGATCCGGCTGGCGATTTACACCCGCTTGGCGCTTCTCATCAATAAATAACTGATATTCTGCACAGGTGATATAACTTAAATCAATTTCGACATGATCATCAATTCGTACTAGATTTTTTAGTCGCCGGGATAGGAGTATATTAGCTGCTAACTGGAATCTTTCTGTCATCGGTTTTCCAAATCTGCTTCCAACCTTGCTTCTAATTGCTGCTTCACCTCTGGGTAAACACTCAATCCTTCCTCTAGGCAATCATAAGCTAGTGCCATAGCCTCCACTAAGGGAGAGGGTAAAGCTAAGACTGCTTGAATTAAGTTGCTAGCATTCGTCTGAGCCGCATAGAGACGGATGGTTTCAGACCACCAGGAATTATTAACATTCCCAATTAAGAGTTGTTCTTGGTTCGTTTCCTTAATCTCAACAGCAGCTAAATATTCCTGAAAGCTCAAATGAGCAAATTCATAAACCCCCAGCTCTTTTTCCACTAATAAACCACTAACATTTTTAATTTGTTCTAAGAACTCCTGAGAATCCGCTGCACTACCAGCCACCTCTGCCAAATTGTCTTGAATCAGAGAAACTCCCAAAGATAGAGGAAATTCACGAGTTTTTCTCTGCATCAGGGCTAACGCTAGCACTTGCAAGACTGATTGCTTTTGAGTTGCTGTTAAAGGCTCATTAATCTTCTTTGCCCTTAGTCGCCTTTCTAGCAACACCTGGCAAATTTCCTTATAAAGCTCAACCCGTTTTCCCGGCAAGGCACTACCGCGACGATGGACAGTAGCAATCATTGTCAGTAGCAAAGGATTAACTGCCATTGCTGCTAAGGGTGAACTATTCCCAATCCTCTTAATCAAGTCATCCGCCTGTTGTTCAGCTTCTTCCCGCACACCCAAATCTTCTTCCCCAGCCCTACTCATTACCTCAGTTTGCAAGTACCAGTTGTGAATAAACTGTCGCATCTGCTTCAGGCTGAATGGTTGCACTTTTAAGACTGTTACCCCTTGTTCTAGCTGCGCACTTTCATAACCAAAAGGTCGAGAAGTCAAAATAAAAGGAGTATCAGGATATGCCTCCATTTGCTCATCCACCCAACGGCTAACCTGCCGACGCTCAGTTTCATCGGCAACCTCATCCAAACCATCTAGCATTACTAAACATTGGTTCTGACGTAATTTATCAGCAAACCAGTTAGGAGGTGGATCGAGGGGTTGACGTTTCCATTGCCGTTTCACCTGTTCGGTAATTAACTCTGCCAAAGGTGGTTGTTTCTGGGCAATCACCTGACACAGATCCCGAAGATACAACAATACCGGAATCAATTTTGGTGGTTGAGGACGCAATCTTCGCTCTTGCTGAGTAGCATAAGTAAGGGTTAAATGCCTCAGGAGTGTAGTTTTCCCAGAACCCGGTGCTCCCAATACCGCAATGCGTCGAAATGACCGATTTTTAGCCATTGCTGCTAAAAAATGCCAGATTTGCTTCTCCTTTGAGTCCTCCACTTCACCCGATCCGTGGGGAATCATGTTGGAGTCTACCTTTCCCTCCTTGGAAACAATCTTGAGTGGCACAAACACTTTTTGTAGGTTCAGGATGCGGTCTTTATCCAATCCCTGAGTTTGATAATCTCGACAGGTATAGATTAAGCTTCGGTAATATTCGCGCTTAAAGGGTGAGGTTAATTTCCACAGCAGAAATTCAACTTTACTAATGATATCATCATGCTCCGATTCTCGGTAGCCGAGCTGTTTCCGCGAAACATCGAATTCTGATCGCACTGGTTCTGGCCGGAATTAGCTTCTCCGCGATGGTTGAATCAAATCACACAACATCGCAAACGCTCGACGCCAACCTTGTTGCAGCGATTGCCAGTG
>JAAHHL010001590.1 GCA_010672185.1 Caldora sp. SIO3E6
TGCTCCTCCAGTCTCTGAGTGAGCCGTTTCTCAGCGAAGGATTATTGCTGAGATAGAGAAGCTATGGCTGCAATAATAAGTTTGCGTAATATTTACGCAAACTATTATCTTTTTGTCCAAAGTCCAAATAATTAATACTAAACAGGGGCTTTTGTCGCATCAGATTATGTAGCCGCAGCACTGAACCCGCTGCACGACCAATTTGTTCAATGTTTCTACTATCCTGTGCAAAAAGGTTCAGCAACCGCCGCGCTGTAAGACTCGCTTGCTCTGCCACCACCATTACCCCTTCCAAAAAAAAGCTCAACCAGGCTTCCCAATCCCCCTTAAGCCGAACTTGTTGCAATAGGTCATAATACAATTGGCGATGGTTCTTGAGGTACAAACTGAGGTAAAGTAAGGGTTCAGATAAAGCATCTTCAGCGCAGAGGAGCAAAGTAATCAGGAGCCTCCCCAAGCGACCATTGCCATCAAGAAATGGGTGAATGGTCTCAAACTGAACATGAGAAAGTGCTGCCTTAATCAGAACTGGAGTACGCTCTGGTTGATTGTGCCAAAATTTCTCTAAATTTCCTAAACAGGTTAGTACTTCTGTTGGTGGTGGAGGAACAAACAGCGCGTTACCAGGACGTGTGCCCCCTATCCAGTTTTGACTGCGGCGAAATTCACCTGGTGTTTGCTTACTCCCTCGTCCCTCGGAAAGTAGTATCTGATGAATCTCACGAATCAAGCGCAATGATAGGGGAAATCCCTCTCGAATCCGCATCAAGCCGTGATTGAGAGCTGCCACATAGCGAGATACTTCCCGCACATCATCTAAAGGCACTCCTGGTACTTCCTCTATTTCGTAGAGCAGTAGATCAGAAAATGAAGACTGAGTACCCTCAATCTGTGAAGATAGCACTGCCTCTTTACGTACATAGAAGTAGAGAAACAGGGATGGTTCTGGCAATAGAGTGGTAATCCCATCCAAACGACCTAGTGCTCGATTGGCACGCTCAATCAGATCGTACAAATTCCCATTTAACTGCAAAGGGGGTCTAGGTGGTAGGGGTTGGGGAACAAATGCCAGAAATGCTTCCGGTGAAATCAGGCTACGGACATAATGACCTTGGAGTCCACGTTCTATATTGTTCCTCCTGGGAAAATAAAAGAAACTTTATTAGCGATCGCTCTTAGTAAAAGATCATAGCCTATCTTTTACTAAGACCTTGATTTCTTTTGCCAAAGCCTTGATTTCTCGTAAATCTTGGTAATTTTTTATACCAAAGCTTCCCTTGTGCGGATTTGGTGGTTAAGTAGATGAAGTATGAAATAGGGTCTGCTGCAATTTGTCATTAGCTATCAGTTTTTAGCTATCAGCTGTCAGCTTTCAGCTTTCAGCTTGAAGATTACCCAGGGATTTTCCACAACAACGGCTGAAAGCTTTGTCTGGTATAGCTTGTGCACTAATTCAGTAAGCCCTAAATAGACCCTCTTCTGAGCTACTCCCTTGCCTGTTATCCGAATTATCAACCCAACACCGGGACCAACTACAACTGAAAGCATCCTAGAACTACTCAACTCTCGTAACCAGGGAATGACTATCAAGGAGTTATGTGATGCTCTTAACCGCCCTGTATCAATGGTACAGCGATGTCTAAAGCTTTTAATGGCATCTGGTAAAG
>JAAHHL010001591.1 GCA_010672185.1 Caldora sp. SIO3E6
TTGTTTCTTTTCTCTCTTCTTACTCAGCTCCCCAACTCCTCCGCTCCTCCGCTCCTCCGCTCCTCCGCTCCTCCGCTCCCCACCCTTTTTTTTGCTCACCCCTCCCTCCGCTCCCTCAGCTTCCCGCACCCTTAAAAGTCCCTTACTCCTGGCAATTTGGGCAAAAATGAGAAGAGCGTCCTGCTAATTTGAGGCGCTGAATAGGAGTGCTACAGACTCGGCAGGGTTCTCCTGTGCGACCATATACCCAGGCAATGCTTTTATAGTTGCCATTTACCCCCAGCACATTAAGGAAATCACTAAAAGTAGTGCCGCCAGACTCAATCGCGGTTTGTAAGACTTGGATAATTGTCCGATGTAATTTCTCTATTTGCTCTCTCCTCAAAGTCTTACAGAGAGTTTCTGGACGGATACCGCTCAAAAATAAGGCTTCATCTGCATAGATATTTCCCAACCCTGCTACTAGGGACTGATCCAGCAATGTGGTTTTTATTGCTCGCTGACGATGCTGGAGTTTGCTCTCCAAATATTCAACGGAAAATTCATCACAGAAGGGTTCTGGCCCAAGTTTTGTAAGACCTGTAATAATACCTTCTAGGGTCTGTGATGGCTTAACCCACCAGATTTTACCAAAAGTCCGGATATCCACAAAGCGTAATTCTCTGTTATCGGGAAAGAACAATCGCACTCGCGTGTGCTTTTGTAATGGTTCCTCCTGATTTAACCACAGTAGCTGACCAGTCATCCGCAGGTGTACACCTAACCAACCAGCATCACCCTCTGAATTAGCCAGCTTAGCTAGTAGGTATTTGCCACGCCGTTGCCAATCGGTAATGGTGACTTGCTGAATCCCTTCTAAAAACTCATCCATATTAATGGGGTGAGCGATGCTGCGAGAGAGCAACACATCCCCACCCCTAATTGGTTGCGCCAAAGATACCTGATTTAGACCCAGGCGGACTGTTTCAACTTCAGGCAGTTCTGGCACGACAATGTTATTCCTTAACTTTCAGTATTGGTTTACTTAACCTTACTTTGAGGGTTAAACCTCTACTAGTTCGCTTTCAGCAAAGTTATTGGTGTTAACGCCATAGGCACCAGCACCACCACTATAACCAGTGTAGTTGTTGCGCTCGAAGCGAACAATCACTGGATATTTGATGCCGCTCTTATCGACAGATGCGACAGTACCGACATCTTTGTACCAGTAAGATTCTTTTCTGAGAACCCGAACTTTGGAACCACGTTTTAAGGCCATAAGAATTTTTTCCTTGCGCTCTAGTTTTAAAGCGTACTACTCGATTAGGTCTATCTGCCCAATTCAAGTTTTAAGTTTTATTAATGTTACGGCTATTATAACGGGATATACCGGACATGGAGGCAGGAGGCAGGCATTGGTGACAAGTTAAGGCAAAAATGCCGTTGTCAAGGGAGCGGAGGAGCAGAGGAGCGGAGGAGCGGAGGAGCGGAGGAGCAGAGGAGCAGAGGAAGAAGAATACAATTTTCCTTAACCCTTGGGTATTTCCATATATAGGGTCTTTTTTTAGCCCCCAAACACCATATATGGGAGTTGACAAAATGCACCACCCTTCAACTTGTCACCAATGGGAGGCAGGAGGCAGGAGGCAGTCCCGATGAAAAATTTTTTTTACCACCATGAAAATCA
>JAAHHL010001592.1 GCA_010672185.1 Caldora sp. SIO3E6
TTATCAACTTTGACACAAAACTGAACATAATAGCCATCAGCACGACGTACAATTCGGACTCGCTTAATCAGCTTAACATCTATTGTATGTATGTCCCACTTCCCCAGTAGCTTCAGCTCACCAATACCTTTTTTGTCTATAAAATTAATTCGACGCTTGGTAGGGTGAAGCTTCCAGCCCGACTGCTTATACTCAACAGAACGGGTATTTTTTTTAAACCTTGGATATCCCTTCTTCCCAGGTTTATTGGACTTGCAATTAGTAAAAAATCGTTGAATTGCGCGTTCTACGTTCTCGACTGATGCTTGGCAAGCATGGGATACGATAAAAATTCTCCGCGTCCCCGCGTCCCCGCGTCCCCGCGTCCCCGCGTCAGCCTTAATGATAAGTGTTCAACCGGACATGATATCATACAGTGACTTTACCTTGAGAAAGGCGAAAGAGGAGCTAAATCTAACCTTCTTGGAGGGAGGGCGCTTTTTGCCCAAAACTGAACCTATTGCTCCTAGTGCTTATCTGGCAGAGTTTCTGGCAGAAAGTATTCCACTTGCTATTGCCACAGGTTCAGAAAAAGCTCGTTCTGAGCTTATTATCAGTCCAATTCTCTTTGAAGTCCGCAAAATCTTAAATCGTGACATTAGCTTCTTCTCTGGTGAAGACTTTACTGTAGATGTACAAGCTGGATTGAGCGGTGTTTGTGACTTTTTAATCAGCCGTTCCCCTGAGCAATTGTTAATTGAAGCACCGGTAATTGTGATTGTTGAAGCCAAGAAACAAAACCTCAAGAGCGGTTGGGGACAGTGCATCGCCGAAATGGTTGCTGCTCAAAGGTTTAACGCTGCTAAAGAGCAACCCATCAACCAGATTTACGGCAGTGTGACTAGTGGGAACTTGTGGACATTCCTCAAGTTAGAAGCACAAACTGTAACCATTGATCTCACCGAGTATCTTATTCCTCCTGTTGAAGAATTGCTGGGTATGTTGGTATGGTTGGCGAGGAAAGTATAGAGGAAAGTATAGATGTAATTTAGCTTACTATCCAGTTTTTGATAATTTTGCGAGTGATCACAGATGTATTGTATTGAATCACTAAATATGATAATTTTCTGGAGATAATCTGTTCAAGGAATCAAGGCTTTCCCCCAAAGAATGGGGGGAGTAACCTGAACCTATACAACCTGTCAAAATTTATGAAAATTAACCTCACAACTATTCTGAAAAAGCTGCTCATAGCAACGGTCTTGGCTTTGGCTATAATGATGCCACAGTTATTAGTCATCAATCCTGCCCAAGCACAACCACTATGTGAAGAGGGAGTGCCCAATGAACTGTTTGGAGGAGAAGATTGCATCATCCTGTCGGATAATAAGGAGGTGGTATTTTTAAGAATTGAGCCAGAAAATTGTCCAAGAGGATGTAGGGTCGCAGTAAGCAGCCCAGAACCAACATGCAACTTGGAGGAAACCTATATTCAATTTCAGCCGTTACCTTTTGCTTGTGAGCCGCAAGGGGAAGACCTAATGGTAGAACATCTCCCAGGAGCAGGACCACTGGTAGTATCTGTGTCTTGGCAGGGATTTTAATTTAAAGAAGGTGGAGACACAAAGCCTAATATAGATACCTCCGTTATTTCCTACCCTGTAGAGACGTTGCATGCAACGTCTC
>JAAHHL010001593.1 GCA_010672185.1 Caldora sp. SIO3E6
TCCTTGTCTCCCTTGTCCTCCTTGTCTCCCTTGTCCTCCCTGTCCCCCTTGTCTCCCTTGTCCTCCTTGTCTCCCTTGTCCCCCTTGTCCCCCTTGTCTGACTTATTCTCCCAAGCCCTAGGCAGTAACAAAGATATCGCTGACATTATTGGCAAAGGTACTAGCAGACTGCCAACTAACGGTAGCTAATAGGTTAGCACCTTGCCGTATTTCCGCACCATTGGCACCATCTGCGAAACTTAGAGCATTAATATCATTGACAACGAAAGTAGTCTGACCTAGCTGGAAATTCCTGATGATATCGTATCCACTATCGTTGGCATCAAGGACAACAGTTTCGCCACCGCCGAGCCAGATTTCATCGATACCATTACCACCGTCAATGAAATCATTGCCACCGTTAGCGTAAATCACGTCAGCACCATTGCCACCGAGGATTTCGTCAGCTTGGGAACCACCGTAAATAGTATCAGCACCATCGCCACCGATGAGGGTGTCCTCACCGCCATTACCGTAAAGAGTGTCAGAACCGCCGCCACCATCGAGATAATCTGCAGCAGAGGTACCATAAAGACCATCATTGCCGCTGCCACCGAATATCTCATCACCGCCGCCGTTACCGAAAAGCTGGTCATTACCCCCACCACCATCGATAAAATCACTGAGAGAACCACCTGCGATGGTGTCATTACCTTCATTACCTTCGAGGTAATCATGACCACCGTTACCATTGATTTGGTCATCGCCACCAAGACCTGCGATCACATCATTGGCGCTAGTTCCATTCAGTTGTTCGTCAGCATTGGTACCAACTTGAGTATAGTCAAAGTCTAAGTCGAGGTTGAGAGCAATCGAACCTTGACTAGCACCCCAACCATCAACCGCTATATTGTAGATTTGTCCAGCTTCCACTGTAAAGCTTACTTGGCTTTGTAAGCCGCCGAAGTCATCATTAAAAGTAACTGTATTTAAGCTATTAACTGCCGTTCCTGTGTGAATACCTAGTGCAGTATCAAAGTTACTACCAAATGTGTTAATCGTGACCACACCGTCGGCGGGAGCTCTCCAATTCCACCAAACTGAAGTATCTGGAATACTACCATGGAAAGGTTCACCAAGTTCCCCTGTAGAGTCCACATTCGTTCCTGTAGTACTGACTAAGGAACCAACTAAGCGTATGCTATCTACAAAGTTGTCATTGATAGGAGGCATTGTCTTTTCCTCTGTAAATTATTAACCAGTTTTTAGGCCATGCTGTCCTAAACAATTTCCAGCTCTCAGGTATTTGTGAAACCCGATTCTGCTGGTATCCAATAGTTCAGCACCGCCTTCTGTGGGAGAGTTATTGCTTGGGTGTAGTCTCCAATAATTTACGTAACTGTATTAGGATTGCGTTTTATAGCTGACGCGCTACCAAAAGTATCTTTTCTGTAGTTCTTGCTAAATTTCTCTCCCCAGTAATAATTAACTTACTGGCACATCGCATTAATATTGATGAAAAATCCGGATAATGTACCAACTCTTCAAGAGAGTTAGGGAATCTTTACAGAAGTTTCATCAAATTACTTTTGATAGGGAGTTGACAAAAATAATACTTAGTGGTTTATGAATAAGTATAGCAGTCGCCAGGGTGGTTAACAAGGGGCTTAAGCCCCTTGTTAACA
>JAAHHL010001594.1 GCA_010672185.1 Caldora sp. SIO3E6
GCTGAGGAGCTGAGGAGCTGAGGAGCTGAGGAGCTGAGGAGCTGAGGAGCTGAGGAGCTGAGGAGCTGAGGAGCTGAGGAGCTGAGGAGCTGAGGAGCTGAGGAAGAAGAATACAATTTTCCTTAACCCTTGGAGTATTTCCATATATAGGGTCTTTTTTAGCCCCAAACACTATATCTGGAAAGGCCAAGGAGTCAGAAAAATCTATATTCCCAATTCTCAATTCTCAATTCTCCATTCTCAATTCTCCATTCTCAATTCTCCATTCTCCATTCCCTTGACAACGACATTTTTGCCTTAACTTGTCACCAATGCCTACTACCTATCTACTTCTTTCCACAAAAGTGCGACCTGCTGCCATCGCCGCACTACTTGTATGGTAAGATTCTCCGTCACTCAACACATCTAGGTTTGGATTAATCACCCAGCACTGATAACCCCGAATTTGGGTATGGCTCACGCCTACAATCCATCCAGGATAGGCGGAGATTTGTACAATTGACCATTCACTCATCTGCATGGGTCACCTCGATTGCTTGCGAATTCCTGTTTTAGAGGTGAGGAATAGGGGGACTATCATTATACATTATCCCATGTTCGACTAATTATTTACTATCTGTTTATAGTAACAAAACTTTACTGGTACGATAGAGAATTCCATTGCCTTTTAGCCGTGGGAGTGTCAAATACGACCAGATAGAATGAAGTTGGCTAAAAGCATCTGTTTCTCTAGATCATTACTATCTTCGTTTTCTTTGATTTGTTTAATCCATTGTGTAGCAGCCTCTTTTTCTTCGGGAGCAAGCAAGACATCTTGAGTAATGCTTAAATTTGCCAGTGCTACTAATGTATCCAGGTCGTGTTTTTTGGTTAAGTTGATTGCCTCTTCAGCTCTAGCAATCTTAGCAATTCTATTAATATTTCTATAGACAGATTCTTTAGCTGCTTCGTAGAAAGCTTCGATTCCGAAGGGAACTTCTTGTTCTCCGATCTTAATGGTGGCAAATTTGAGCCGTATAATGGCAAGATAGCTTACCCCGATCAAAAAAGATCTCAACCACAGGGGTAAGTTATTAAGAGCAGAAAATTCTTCTGTAAGAGCAGAATTGCCTTCTAGGGCAAAGTAAAGAGCAACTGCCAATAATCCATTGGCCAACACAAAACCCCAGTACCAAATATAAAACTGCCACTTTTGTCCTATCTTAGAAGGAATATAAAAAGTCCGGTCTAAATCAAAGAAAGTTAACAGTCCTGCTACAGAACCTGCAATAATCCACACTTGACAAAATTTAGCTTTCCAGTGAGAGGTCTTTTGTTACATTAAATGTTATCTCTGAAAATGAAAGTACCTGCCGGATAATCGTTAAGCTACCCTTTGGGAAAGCTTTCCTTACACATAAACGCACCCGACACAGGGGACATTCTTTCTAAAAAATCACTTAAGTCAACTATTTTTTGTTGAGGAGTCTGTTTTAGGCATAATAAAAACTCCTTCTGGGTTACGCCTTATTTTGTTTTGCAGCTTGGTTCCTTGACGTGTCAGTTTTAAAGTATTTCCTGGAGCCTGAACTTGCACAAAATTCTTTTTCTCTAGATCCGCAACTCCCCTGTTCACATCACTCGGTCGGAAGAGCGTACGATATCATGCTCGTGAGTGTTG
>JAAHHL010001595.1 GCA_010672185.1 Caldora sp. SIO3E6
TATTTTGGAGCAGTCAAGCAATTGCGTCTGGGTTCAGTAGTTTCCGGGCAGGTGAGTATGACTGTTGCCATTGGTACACTGGACTATATGCCGACGGAACAGGCTGGTGGTAAGCCGCGTTTGTCTAGTGATCTCTATGCTTTGGGGAAAGTCTCCATTCAAGCGTTGACGGGACTGCTGCCGACACAACTGCGAGAAGATAAAGATGGGGAACTAATCTGGCGAAGTTTGGCGGATGTCAGCGATGAATTGGCAGATATCCTGAGCAAGATGGTGCATTACCACTTCCGGGAGCGCTATCAAACTGCAACGGAAGTACTGCAAGCTTTGCCTCAATTAAGGAATCCATACACACCGACGCAGGTAGTTGCTGGTGGGGGATATACACCGACGCAAGCTGTTGCACCGAAGCCACCACCAACTTTTATTCCCTTGCGAGTAAATACTCCTTCTGAGGAACCAACTCAACCAGTTTCACCAACTCCAACACCTCCCACTCCAGTTAAGAGTACCCGCAGTCAATTGCCGATAATGATTGGAATTGGTCTTGCGGTGATTGCTTTTGTATCGGGGATGATGGGTATCGGTTTCGCCTTGGTGAGAGCATACCAAACTGATACACCAAATCAGCAAACTACCCCAAACATAACAACAAACGAAGATAACTTGGGTGAATCAGCAACCAAGCCCAAGGAAGAACCCCAACCCGAAGGTTGCTTTGCAGATGTTAGAGGCAACATACGCTCAGAGCCTGCTTCTTGGAAAAATAACATTATCGATGTAGGAAAATGGTTACCTGTCACAGGCAAGCAAACACCAGGAGGCTGGATAGAAGTGGAACTTTCCAGCGGTAATAAGGGCTGGGCACACAGAACAATTATCTCCAATGATGGAGAAATAGACTCTTGCCTCCAGAAAAACGGAATAAGGATTGAGACAGCATCTGATATTCCTCGTCCTTTACCAAAACCAAACAAAGATAGTTCTAGGACTAATGGTGGTCATAGTTCTGGGACTAATGGTGGTCATAGTTCTGGGACTGATGGTGGTCATAGTTCTGGGACTGATGGTGGTAGTAGTTCTGGGACTGAATCAGCACTAGATAAGGAGATAGAGCAATGTATCAAAGATCATCTGGCAGGAAGCATCATTGATGAGGGCAAGGCGCGAGCTCTGTGCTTATTATGAGAACTTTTTTGATAACTGACACCGAATCTTCACCTTTATCTCAAAACCCATGTCTCTCAAATCTGACAAACTGGCAAAACGCATCCAAGAAATCCAACAGTTCCTTGCTGCCAGAATTGAGGAAGATGAGACATACTCAGAAGTTTCCCAAGAACTGAGCAAAATTGCTCCATCCCTAGCAGCCGGAAAGCTCAAGATTCAAATCATCAGCAGTAAGCTACTTTCGGCTCAGGCACTCCAACAGTTTCTGGGAACTTCCAAGGTACTGACTAATATCTGCGAGTTGCAGACAGATCCCCTACCTAGTAAACCAGAGCAACCGGAACTACAGCCCTCTGCTACACTGACTAGTCAAGTTGCCTTTACTAGCAATAATGGCCAAAGACAAACCCATTATCCCCTTCCTACTAATCAGAAAGTCATTATTGGGCGTAATCCCCATATCTGTCAGATTTTGCTCCCAGATGACCAC
>JAAHHL010001596.1 GCA_010672185.1 Caldora sp. SIO3E6
TCAACATTGTAACAGATGGCGTTAACGGCTACCTGTTTGAGCCCACAGATGACCAAGGCTCGATCGTTGCTACCCAACGTCTGCTAGAGAAGCCAGAGGAACGAGATAGCTTACGCCAAAATGCTAGGATAGAAGCAGAAAGGTGGGGCTGGTCAGCAGCCACCCGTCAACTGCAAAATTACTATAGAGCAGTTGTCGCTTCCCAATCAATGTCAGCAGCGGCTTAAGTAGACCTCTGGTAAAAATATCTCGCTACCCCACCCCAACCCTCACCTTACTAAGGGAAGGGAGTTATTACTCTACTGGACCGACACACCTAAAATGAGGAAATAGATGTAGTGCGTTCGCGTAGCGTGTGCGTAGCACAAACGTCTCGCTCGCTAGAGGTATATAGGAAGCGAGCAAGATGCTCGCACTACGAAAATCTAACCCACCATTTAAGGTGTGTCACGCCACTACAACTCTTAGTTATGAACTTGTCAAGAACAGCCGTAGGAATATAGTC
Source organism: Caldora sp. SIO3E6 (assembly GCA_010672185.1). Lineage (GTDB taxonomy): Bacteria > Cyanobacteriota > Cyanobacteriia > Cyanobacteriales > Coleofasciculaceae > Caldora. The sequence continues at coordinate 506 of JAAHHL010001596.1, forward strand.
AGAAATACACAACTGAAGGGTAGGGAAACTGATAAGAGATTCGCCACTAACTTGGTATCCAGGTTGTTCTTTTCGGAGAAGATAAGGGTGAGCATACTAGGCGGCATTGAGGAACCGACGATGATCGCCGCTCTCTCTACACCTGTAAAACCAAAGATCATGGCAGCTAGCGACCCTAGTGCAATACCACAAAAAGTTTTGGCTAGGGTGATTATTAAACATAATTTGAATGAAGATAATTGAAAGTTAACTTTCAAACTTAGTAAGATTAATATAAGAAAAAGAAAGCTATTTTCTAAGGGAGTCAGAACACTGAGCAACAAAGAATCATTGAACTCGAATAATTTTAAGAATAAAGCCAAAATTATTGCCCAAATTACCGGTGTCTTGAAAAGGGTTACAAGTCCATCTTTTAGTTGAAATTTACTTTGACCAAATTGACAAGCAATAAAGTTGATTACAGTAAATAAAAAAACGACCTGAGCTAAGTCAAATAAAACAATTCTGCTTACTCCTAGTTCCCCAAAAGCCAACAACATAAAAGGAAAGCCAATTCCTCCTGTTTCCCAGCTGGAGAATGTGATGATTAAAGAGCCTTTTCTGATGCGCTCAAGTTTGAATAATCGCAGGCTAAAAACAATTATCAAAGTTAAAGATAAAATTACAGATAGTCCAGCGACGGGCAAATAAATCAAATTTGCTTCTATTTGGGCTGTGTAGAGGGATTTAAAAACAACTGCTGGCAAAACTAAATTGGTTAAGAGCTTACCAATAACTTGACTATCTTGTAATTCTAGTACTTTTAGTTTCCTCAGAAGTAATCCTATTAAAAAGATGATAATCAGAGGCAGTATTTTCTCAAACATGAACTTGTACAATAGACTCAAAGTCTATATATATCAGTTCTCGTATCCGTTTTGCTGTTGATGTATCGTAAAGTTTCACTAAAAATATAGTCAAACTTGGTCATCTATGCTATCATGTAGACATGAAGCTTTCACAATATGCAACCAGCGTGAGCCTAACAGACAGTAATGTTACTAGCAGAAAGACACATTATTAAGAAAGGGCATCGATTTTGGAAAGAGATAGATAATTTATCTTGGCAGTCGAAAAATCTTTACAACTGTGCTAATTATATAATCCGTCAAA
>JAAHHL010001597.1 GCA_010672185.1 Caldora sp. SIO3E6
TTCCGTTCTCTCCTCCGCTCCTCCGCTCCTCCGCTCCTCTGCTCCTCTGCTCCTCCGCTCCTCCGCTCCTCTGCTCCTCTGCTCCTCCGCTCCTCCGCTCCTCTGCTCCTCCGCTCCCTTGACAACGACATTTTCACCTTAACTTGTCACCAATGGGTGGTAGGTTTTAGGTTTTCGGGAACTTTTCATGGGAGACCAGGAAGAGGCTCCCGAATATTGGGCTCAAAACCCGCCCTTACAGTAATTGATTGTGAGGGAAATTGGAAAATCTCCAAGGCGGCACCCAGATTCGAACTGGGGATAAAGGCTTTGCAGGCCCCTGCCTTACCACTTGGCTATGCCGCCGTAAGTTCACTTAACTAGTATAACCATAAAGCAGATGCACCTGCTACAGAAAGTTTTTATTGAAGGAAAATTGGCTATCTTAACAAAGAGGGCAACTGCCAACTCCGATTGCTTGCCTAACGCCGAACAGTTCCATCCGGCATTATGGCATTATTGAACTTGGCATCTTTTATATTAGCTCCCGTTAGGTCTGCTCCCGTTAAATCTGCCTCAGCAAAATCTGCATTCTGGAGATTGGCTCCACTGAGATTCGCACCGGTTAAGTCTGTCTTACTCAGATTGGCTCTATGGAGATTCGCACCAGTCAAATCTGCACCAGCTAAATTGGCGTCAGTTAAGTCCGCAGGACTAAGATTGGCTCCACTGAGATTAGCATTCTCCAAATCAGCACGACTGAAATTGGCTCCAGGGAGGTTTGCACCATTCAAATCTGCGCCAGCCAAATTTGCTTCGGTACAATCAGCATTCCTCAAATCTCTACCACTCAGGTTTTCTCCGGTGAGATTAATATTTTTACATTGGAAGTTTGTTCCCCCTAATGGAGGATTACTTACTTTGTTAGATTTTGTTTCGGAGATGGGTACTGGTGTTTCTGCTACTGGTGATGTTATGGCTTTTTTCGCAATGAACCATCCTGCTAACCCGAAAGCTAAAAGGGTGGGTATGCCAATGGCGAGGCTAGTTAGCAATAACTGAGGACGTTTCTTCTGAGGTAACACAGCGGAGGATTTTTCTAGCTGAAGCTGCTCAATCGCCTGTTGAATAAACTCTGGTGGAATTTTAGCTTCTGTTCCAGCTTCCATCAACTCTTTAACAGAATAACTCTGGTTATGCTCAGCATACAATTGAGCAGCTCTGGTAAAAACTTCCTGAGCTTGATCTTCAGGAATACGATCTTCTATCGGTTTCATCTTGAATTTAGGCAGGAGAATTTAAATAGTGTTTGTTCGATCTTAATCTCTCTATTTGTCATTTGTCCTTTGTTCTTTGTCATTTGTCCTTTGTACCAATGACGTTAAATCCCACGAACTTTAGTCGTGGGATGAGTTTAGGCAATTTTTGAAAATGATTGTACCCGTAATGTGGTGCGTTACGCTGGGCGACGCTGGTGGCGCGACACACCTAAAATGGTGCAATATACGTAGTGGCGTGACACAGCTAAAATGGTGGGTTAGAAACGGGTAGGGAAGTAAAAAGTAACAAGTAAAAAGTAACAAGTAAGAAGGCATTAAGAATTTATCCTATCGGTTATAATGCTTATAAATCAAGGATTTAAGCCAAAAATCTATTCCACATTTTTAGCTGTGTCGC
>JAAHHL010001598.1 GCA_010672185.1 Caldora sp. SIO3E6
ATCCCAAGATTTGCATAACATAACATGGGATTGTACGTTTTTGCTACGCTAACATATCCTACTCCAGGAGTAGCAGAATTGCACGTCTAACTAAAGGAGTAGAAGAAGCTGGTTGGGCTGAGGTAACAAAACCTAACATTAATAAGCTGTCTCGACAGAATTTTTGATATCTATAGGAATATAGAGGATAATAGTCTTATGCGCCCACTCCTCGATTCTTTATGCTCGATGGATTAGTGCTTGAAGAAACCTCCGGAGTCAGCGAATTTGCTATCGCTCAATTTTTGTTTGGCAGCAATTCCAAGGTACACTGACCCTAAGGGTTCGGGTGTCCCTCCCTTTGCCCCACTTGAGGTGGTAGAGCCATCAGGTGTGAGGAAACTCTAGCTGCATCTGCCATTCTGGCTTATCGTGGAAGGTTATGAAGTACTTGAGGTAAAATAGTATATTTACTTAGGTTATTTTGTCTTAAGTCAAATGAGAAAAGCCTCGTGCCTCGATTTCTCGATAGATGAGTATCTATCTACCCACGGTGTTTACAATGTGCTCGTGATCTAATGGACGACCGATACAGCTCACCTGAAACAAACTCTAATGCTAATGAGTTGATTTGTGCTTCTCCTCTTTTTGATGGTTTATCCAGTAAACATGTGGAGCAAGCAACCGCTAATGTAGTTACCCGCAGCCATCCAGCGAATCGAGTCATTTTGCTGGAAAATGACTGGGGTGGTTCTGTGTACTTCATATTAGAGGGTTGGGCAAAAATTCGCACCTACAACCTAGATGGCAAAGAGGTGACCCTAAATATACTTGGCAGAGGAGAAATCTTCGGCGAAATGGCCGCACTAGATGAAGTTCCTCGTTCAACAGATGTAATTACCCTCACTCCCACCACCATTGGTAGCATTCCCTCCCAGGATTTCCTCCAGTTAATTCATTCTGACCCCCTAGCTGGTTTCCGCTTGTCTCAACTCATGGCAAAGCGTCTGCGCCAAGTTAACCGGCGTCTCCGTTTGCGGGAGTCTGATAGTACGTCGCGGGTGGCAGATACCTTATTGTTTTTGGCAGAAGGTCAGGGGCAACTCAAGCAGGAAGGAACGGAAATTCCCAATTTACCTCACCGAGAGTTAAGCAGCCTCAGTGGACTAGCACGAGAGACAGTCACTAGGGTATTGACTAAACTGGAAAAGAAGGGACTGATTAAACGGGAGCATGACATCATGTATATCCCAGATGTTAATGCCTTAGAGCGAATTATTGCTTAAAGCCTTCATTGGTTGGTAATAGTCCAAATCAAGGTTACTCAAATCAAGTGAACTTCGGCACAGAAGATTCACCAATTAACTTGTGTTTTAGCTGATTATTTCTCTCTATTCCCCTAGCTAGGGCTTGCTGTATAAGAGCAAAAGCTATATCAGGCATAGCTTTCAATAACCCTCATACAAGTGCAGCAAGCTAAACATATTCTTCACTTATTACTTATTACTTATTACTCTTGAGAAACTAAAAATGACAACAAGATGCCTGAGTTGCTTGATATGAAACGTTTGCTGACTTCTTTTTAGGCAAGGAAAACTCTTGTTCCTCCTGCCTCCTGCCTCCTGCCTCCTGCCTCCTGCCTCCTGCCTCCTGCCTCCTGCCTCCTGCCTTCTACTA
>JAAHHL010001599.1 GCA_010672185.1 Caldora sp. SIO3E6
TAAAAAACCACACAGAGCTAGTTTCAGAACTGCCCACTACTTACCCAAATCTGACTATAGGGGGTGATGCCCAAACTGTCCAGAATACCCAAAAACCGTTCTGTCCCCATTGTGGTGGGAGTGATTTGAAAGTAGTTGAAAGTGGTAAGCGGTATCAATGTAGCGTCTGTAAAACCCCAAGTGGACGGTCAAAAAGAATTGACTCAAAGAAGGTAGTTTGGAGATGAGATGCATGGTATTTGACGACGGTCTTTTCTTAGCGTGATTTTTGACTCTTCTGTAGAGAGGTCTTATCTTCCTTAGAAGCCTTGAGGAATTTGGGTGAATTCTCACTAGATGGGGCTAACTGTTCAAGAAAAGTAAAGGTGTTCCTTTGAGGTAGAAATTTGGCTTTAATTTGAACAAATGCTGGATGTCCTTGTTCCTTGCCAGCTTTGGGATTGAATCTAAATGGTTTAATTGGGGCATCTTTCCAGGATATGGGGATATGAGAGGCTTTGAGAAATTTTACCTTTTTAAACAAGTCAGCGTTCGTAATATAGTCAAGCCTCTCCTTACTAAAGTTTTTCATCACAGAAATGCAGGGAACCCGACAGGCTGGGATGAACTGCCATAGTCCTCGGAGTTGGAATTCATTATCTTTTAGTTGCTGTGAAACACCGTTTGGGCATTCTCCTTTATCAAAAGCAAGTAGCTGAAAAGCTATCTGGTGATGTTGGTTTTTCTTAGGGAAGTGCGTAATCTTTGGGTAGACAACAAGTCTTTGTTGATGCTTCTCAGTGGCGGTGATTTCTTTTCTAAGAGCATCAAAGGCTTTGCGCTTGGAGGGTACATAAAAGAGCTGATAGTCTTTTTTCCCAATGGTGAGAGTAGCCTGACCATCATCAGCAAAGTGAACCTCTCCAGTTACAACCCCAATGGCTTGGAAGATTGCTGTTTCAGAAGAAAGTGAATCGTCTGGGGTTGTGAAAGTTTCACTCTTTTGTGATGTGGTGTTAGAAGTGTTGGTTTCAGTATTTTTACTGACTTCGGTGGTTTCAGTAACTTCGGTGCTAAGAGTGGTTTTAGTAGTGGGTTCAGGTTTTGGGGATGCTGTCGGTTTGGGATTACGGGGCTTGAGCTTGACAAAGGTTGGTTTGTTAATTGAAGGCATTGAATGTGGCAACCGCTACAGAGGGAAGAGTCTTGGGTTATTGTAGCGAGTCGATGGTGTGCTGAGGGGTGGAGGGGGTAGAAGGTTGGGATGCTGGCCAAAAACCATACCCAACAACAGTACTCAGCACACCACCACACCCAATCATTATTGGCTATGGCTTCTGAGTAGTCTGAGTATGGTCATTGTGGGTAAGATGGGGGTTGAGTCCGGGAAATAAGATTTTTCCGGACTCATTTTCGACTGGGGAAAGTAGGCTTAGTCCAGTGAGTGCTCCTAACACTTGCTCATCTCTAACCTCAATGTAGGCTTGGAGTTGTTGCAGGTTTCGGTGACCCGACACCTCTTGGATTACCCTCAGTGGTGTCCCATTGTCACTCATCTGGGTTAGTGCTGTCCTGCGGAAACTGTGGCTACTCACACCGATTAACCCCACCCGCCTACAAGCTTTTCTCAAGATTTTGTCTGCTGAGTCAGGCTGGAGATATTCACCAAAACA
>JAAHHL010000016.1 GCA_010672185.1 Caldora sp. SIO3E6
TATGAAGGTGCAAGGAAATTGAGCCCATCAATACAAAAACCTTGCACTTTTTGAGGGGGGAAATGCTTGAAATCACTGTCTGGCATAGCTTTCACACTTATACAGCAGACCCTATCTAGTGCAGTGGGCAGGAAAATAATCCACAAGTTTGAGTCGATATAATCCTTACTCTATCAGCATTCTTAATTCTTAATTCCGCGCAGCGGTTAACCTTCAGTTATTTTTGCTTCTACTACATTTTCAGCAAAGCTTTGATAAGCACTACCAATTTGTTTGGCCATCGAGTCAGGAAACACATGGAAATCATCACTTTGCAAAGCCTCTAGAATTGCTTCTGCCACTAAAGAAGGAGGTTCAGCAATCTCAGCTAAACCTGCGGCATCACCCATATCAGTAGCAATAGGGCCAGGATGGATACTTAGAACCCTGGTTCCTTGCTCAGCCAATAATTCTTTGAGGGATTGAGTAATAGAATAGGAAGCTGCTTTGGATGTACAATAGGCGGGGAAATTAGGAAAAGCTTTCATGGAAGCGACAGAATTAAGCTGTCCAAATACGCCACCGCCATTTGCTTTCAGGACAGGAGCAAAGGCTTTAGCCATATTAATCAATCCATAAACATTAATCCTCATCTGAAATTCCAAGGACTCAATTATGTCTTCGTTAAAAAAGTCACCACCTTGAAAAACACCGGCATTATTAATTACCACATCCACATCCTGAGCAACTTCTGCTGCTGCGTAAATGGAGGCATCATTTGCTAAGTCCACCATTAGAGGGACTACTTTGTCTCCATATTTATCTACCAGAGGTGTAACAGTTTCCGGTTTGCGGACAGCAGCATAGACTTTAGCGGCCCCCAGTTCAAGAAAGTGTTCTAAGATAACTTTGCCAATACCTCGATTAGAGCCGGTCACTAAGATAACTTTGTTGTTAATGTCGTAAGTCATGATGTGTGCTGCTGCTTTGCGAAAAAATATAGCGTTTACAACTCGCTTGGAAACTTCCGTACTCCTCCCTCTGTTGCCCGTTGCCAGATGAGCTGTTGCCTTTTGAAGGCTAGTCAAGGTTCACATCCCATTCTCCAAACGCTATAACACTATTGTACAGCTATCAACTGTCGCTATTAACTAAGGAGCTGATAGCTGATAGCTGATAGCTGATAGCTAATTAAAGCTATTTTCAACAACTAACTCACTCAAGGGTAATTGTCCAGGTTTAGGCCAAGCGTCTTTGACTTTTTTCCCAATTGCGACCATTGGGCCGATAACGTTATCGTCAGGTAACTTAACTAATTCTGCTACTTGAGCAAGATCAAAACCAATCATTGGGCAAGAATCATAACCCATCGCTTTAGCCGTTAACATTAAAGTTTGCATAGCCATACCAATGGAACGTTGAGCTTCATCTCGTTGCAACCATTCCCGTCCTTCATGGAAAGGCCCCATCCAACCTACCAATAGTTCTGCAACTGCTTGGGGTGCATTCTGCCAATAGCGTTGTGGCTCTTTTTGCCAAGCTTTCATATCTGCGGTAAAGAGAATAAGTAAAGAAGCATCAGTCATTTGTGCTTGATCATTACCATACTCTTTGCGGATTTTTTGTCGTAATTCTGGATCGCGAAGAATAACTAAGCGCCAATGTTGAATATTAAAACTGGTAGGAGCCTGAATTGTTGCTTCCAGAAGTTTCTGTTCTTCTTCAGCAGTTATTTGATGGTTAGGATCAAAATGCTTAACAGCACGACGTTGATAAACTGCGTCTAAAATATCCATTGTTGTTGGTTATTGGTTGTTGGTTGTTTGTTAGTAGATGAGTGGAACTGGCATCCTGCCAGTAGGTGGAACTGGCATCCTGCCAGTAATAGGTAATAGACAGTAAGCCCTGTTCAGATTTTCTTGGTTAACCCAAGATCATCTTAGATTTTACCTTATTGCCCATTACCTATTCCCTATTCACCATTCCTTATTGTTGCAAAATAGCTAGTCATTAAATTGCGATAATTGGGAATATATTTGGAGAGTAAAGCACCCAAACCCTCAATATCATTGCGCCAGTCCCGATGTAGCTCACAGGCAACACTAAACCAGTTCATCATTTGTTGTTGGTTGTTTGTTGTTTGTTGTTTGAGAATGGGGAATTGGGAATTGGGAATTGGGAATTGGGAATCGAGAAAAACCCTATCTCCTTCTACCTCCTCCCTTACTTCTTACCTCCTGCCTCCTGCCTCCTGCCTCCTGCCTCCTGCCTCCTCCCTTACTTCTTACCTCCTGCCTCCTGCCTCCTGCCTCCTGCCTTCAGTTATCAGGCTAAATCAAACAGTAAAACCTCGGTATTATCGCTGGTAGCTGCTAGTTCAATTTCCTGTTCTTGAGTCATAGCAACTCCATCACCGGCAGTAAAAATCTGACCATTAATATCGACAGAACCTCTAGCTATTTGTAGCCAAATTGACCGGTTTTGCTCATTGATGTGGTTGATGCGATCGCTTTGATTCAAAACAGCGACGTAGAGATTAGCATCCTGATGAATGGTTACGGAATTATCTCTGCCATCAGGAGAAGCAACTAAGCGTAATTTTCCTTGTTTTTCTGCTAGAGGAAAGTGCTTTTGTTCATAGCTAGGTTCAATTCCAGTTTGGTTAGGCAGAATCCAAATCTGTAGAAAGTGGACTGGCTCAGTATTAGAAGCATTAAATTCGCTGTGAGCAATGCCTGTCCCCGCAGACATTCTTTGTACATCTCCGGGACGAATCACCGAACCATTACCGATATTATCTTTGTGCTCTAGCCCTCCTGCTAGGACATAGGAGATAATTTCCATGTTCCTATGACTATGAGTACCAAACCCCATACCTGATTGAACACGATCCTCATTAATTACCCGCAGATTGCCGAACCCCATATGCTTGGGGTCGTAGTAGCTACCAAAGGAAAAGGTATGTTTGCTCTCAAGCCAACCAAAACTAGCTTTACCCCTGGCTTCGGTGGAACGAACAGTAATCATCCTTTTGACCTCCTTTCAGAATCATTGAGCTCTTAATTATTATTATTCAATGTTTCTTTAAAAAAGACAATATACTCTTTTGTAGACATATTGTCTTTTTTTTATCTACAATAAGACTATGGATAAGTTTGAAAGCATGTCTGCCTTCACTCAAGTCATCGAAGAAGGAAGCTTTGCTGCTGCTGCGAGAAAAATGCAGCTGTCTCGTTCTGCTGTTAATAAACTAGTCATTAACCTAGAAAATCATCTAGGAGTACAATTGCTCTATCGCACGACTCGCCAAGTTACACCCACAGATAACGGGAGAGCCTTCTATGAGCGCTGTATCGATATTCTCAGTAGCTTAGAAGAAGCAGAATTAGCCGTATCTCAGCAACACAGTGAACCCAAAGGAACCCTCAAAATTAATGCTCCTATGTCTTTCGGCATCTCCTTCTTAGGTTCAAGAATAGCTGAGTTTATGACTCGCTATACAGAGATTAAAATTCAATTGACCCTAGAAGACCGTTTTGTCGATCCCATCAGTGAAGGCTACGACTTAGTGATCCGGATTGGCTCACCAACCGAATCTCCTAGTTTGGTGGCTCATCCCATTGCTGTCATTCCTCGTGTTATTTGTGCCGCACCTAGTTACTTAAAAGCTAGAGGAATGCCTAACAATGCCTATGAGTTAAAACAACATTCTTGTTTACACTATAGCTATTTGACCACAGGTTATCAGTGGCAATTTATCCATCAGGGACAAGAAGAGCGAGTTACGGTTGATGCAGTTTTTTCTTCCAATAACGGAGAAGTTTTGAGAGATGCCGCTGTCAGAGGTTTGGGGATTGTGCTGCTGCCTGATTTTATTGTGGAGCGAGAAATTCAGCGAGGAGAGTTACAAATTGTTTTGCCCCATCATCAATCACCACAACTAACTTTGTGCGTAATTTATCCTATCAATCGCCATCTTTCTACCAAGGTTCAATTATTTACTCAATTTCTCCAAGAGTGCTTTAGTTAATTGGTTTTGTATATTAGTAAAAGCCTTGTGTAGAAAGACTTCTACACTTTGACAGTAAACTCTCATGAGTTAGTATCGTAGTGGACTGACCCACCTAAAATGGTGCAATAGATTTTGGTCTCTAGTTCTTTCTTACTTGTTACTTTTTACTTGTTACTTTTTACTTCAAAACCAGTTTATAATGCACTATTTTAGGTGGGTCACGGCAGTAGGGTGTGTTAGCGTAGCGTAACGCACCGCATAGCGGGTACAATCAATAGTTGAACTATGAAAACAATTGAAGTCAGCGAAATTAGCTCACTAATGGAGAAATATGACCAAACTGAACAACCTCTAATTCTAACTCGCAACGGTCAGCCTGTTGCCGCCTTATTTCCTATTGAAGATGTTGATTTAGAAACTCTTAGCCTGAGTACTAACCCTAAGTTTATCCGCATTATTGAGGAATCACGAAAAAGTCAACAAGAGGAAGGTAGGATTTTCTTAGAAGACATTCAGCTTCCTGATAATATTAATCATACAGATGGAGAAGGAGAAGAACTTATTGACGAATACACATATTAATACAGATCAGGCGAAATGTCTTTTTTCAAATACTCTGATATTGATGGTATTTCCTAGTTAGCACAAGACTCATTTAACCCTTCCCTCAAATCTCACAAGTTGAAAGGGAATTTGGAAGGATTATAAGGCTGTTTGCCCACCCTACGAGATCTGCGATCGCTATGCCAAAGCGATCGCCATAATCTTGCCTTAAATCCAAGTAGGGGCGCACCGACGTGCGCCCTCAGCCTCCACCCTCTGACTTCTAAGAGGAAAAGGAACTAATACCAAAAATAAAAGTCATGGTATCAGATGAGCAGCTAAAAACCCTATTCTGTATGGAACGGGTGTGTCACTACTAAATAAAATTGGTATAAGGACTCTACTGAGAATTATTGGTGGTGAAATGTGTTCATTGGGACTGCCTTCGAGCCTTCTTGTGCGAGTATGAGCTATTGCCTTAACCCCAACTGCCAAAAACAACAAAACCCTAAGGGAAACAACTTTTGTCAGAGTTGTGGCTCCAGGTTACTGCTCAGGGAACGTTACCGAGCCTTAAAAATAATTGGTCAAGGTGGATTTGGTAAAACCTTCTTAGCAGTAGATGAAGACAAACCCTTAAAACCCAAATGTGTAATTAAGCAATTTCTACCGCAAGTACAAGAGGCGAAGAATATCCAAGATGCAGCCAGGTTGTTTAAGCAAGAAGCAGTACGACTCAATGAATTGGGTGAACATTCCCAAATTCCAGAATTGTTAGCTTATTTTGAGCAAAATAGTCAGTTGTATTTGGTGCAAGAGTTTATTGATGGGGAAAACTTGGCTCAGGAACTGGCTGAGGAGGGTGTATTTAGTGAGACTAAAATTTGGCAATTATTGAGTGGCTTGCTGCCTGTGCTGCAATTTTTACATGAGCATCAGGTGATCCACCGGGACATCAAGCCAGAAAACATCATTCGACGGCGTGGAGATGAACAATTCGTTTTAGTAGATTTTGGTGCAGCTAGGTTGGTTACAGGAACAGCTTTGTTCCAAACTGGTACAGCAATCGGTACTGCTCAATACACAGCACCGGAGCAACTGCACGGTAAAGCCATCTCTGCTAGTGATTTGTACAGTTTGGGAGTAAGTTGTCTACATCTGCTGACTCAGATTGAACCCTTTAATTTGTTTGATACTAGTGAAGATGACTGGGCGTGGCGGGATTTTCTAACTACTTCGGTTAGTGATTCTTTGGGGCTAATCTTGGACAAGATGGTGCAGAAGGGAACTAGGCGGCGTTACCAGTCTGCTGCTGAGGTACTGCAAGAACTGAATGCAGAGGGCAGAAGGCAGAAGGCAGAAGTTAAGGAGCAAGTTGGCAAGGTAGAAGAAAATGATAACTTCCAAACTCTCTCAGATGTCTTTCAACCGGTCAGGGGAGTAAACCTGATTTATGGCAATCCCATTGATTTTCAAGACGAATACGAATTATTCAAACCATCTGGAGACGTTAATCAAACTCAAAGGGTAAATGTCGAAGTTCCCTTAGGAGAATAGGTCATTTAGTCATTAGTCATTGGTTATTGGTCAAAGCTCACAAACAACAAAGGACAAACAACAAACAAAGAAACTTCCCGAAGTGTCTGTACGTCAAGATTAGGTGTAGTTCTTGCTGCAATAACTGTGCTTTCCACTAGCAAAGGAGAACTTTAAAGCTTTCTTGCTATATTTCTGTAAAATGTCTATAGAAGAAGCATTCCACAAGTTATTCAAGTTCCTCACTACTCTACACCGCAAATGAAACCCTCTTTTCAAATCACTAACTTAAGGCAACGCTTGGGTTCAGTTTTAATGCTGACAGCTACTTTGGTGGGAGCGATCGCTTTTCTGGATCACCTGCAAAATGCCCAAGCACAAACCGGTGCTGGACGTGCCCTGATTCTACGCTCTGATCGCCAGGAAGCTAACAGAGACACTGGCGTTGTTACAGCTACAGGAAACGTGCAAATTAACTACCCAGCTAGACAGCTTCAAGCAACTTCTGCCCAAGCTCAATACTTCAGCCGCGAGAACCGGATTGTTTTGACGGGGAATGTTTACGTCTTACAGCAAGGCGGCAATAGTATGCGAGGTGAAATGATTACCTATTTTATTGACGAGGGACGTTTTGTTGCACTGCCAAGAGCTCAGCAGCAGGTAGAATCCACCTATATCGTTTCTGACTCAGAAGCCCCTACAAGTCCTGTAGCGCCTGCGACTACTCCCTTTAATCCCAAACCAGCGTTCAAGACACCTCGTAGTGATCAGCCGTAGCCAATTGAGTAAGTTACCTAAACACGAAAATAAAACAGGAGAGAGTGAGTGGAGGTTACAGCAGCAGTCGCTTTTGAAGCAGGTAAGCCATTAAGCATTGAAAAAGTTCAACTAGAGGGACCAAAAGCTGGTGAAGTCATGGTTGAAATTAAAGCAACCGGGGTTTGCCATACCGATGCTTATACTCTCTCCGGTGCTGATCCCGAAGGCCTGTTCCCAGCTATCCTGGGTCATGAAGGTGCAGGTGTGGTAGTGGAAGTGGGTGTAGGGGTCACCAGCGTCAAACCTGGAGATCATGTGATTCCCCTCTACACCCCCGAATGTCGTCAGTGTGAATACTGCTTAAGTCGCAAAACTAACCTGTGTCAGGCAATTCGTTCTACCCAAGGGCGCGGTGTGATGCCTGATGGTACCAGTCGGTTCTCCCTCAATAGTCAAATGCTCCATCACTATATGGGAACATCCACCTTTGCTAACTACACAGTATTGCCGGAAATCGCTGTTGCCAAAATTAGAGAAGATGCTCCTTTTGATAAAGTTTGCTACATTGGCTGCGGCGTTACTACTGGCATTGGTGCAGTGATCAATACCGCTAAAGTCGAAGCAGGAGCAAGAATAGTTGTGTTTGGGCTTGGAGGTATTGGTCTTAATGTTATCCAAGGGGCGCGGATGGTTGGTGCTAGCCAAATTGTGGGAGTAGATATCAATCCAGCCAAACGAGAGATAGCTGAAAAATTCGGTATGACTGATTTTGTTAACCCCCAGGAAGTAGAGGGAGATTTAGTTGCCTACCTGGTGGAATTAACTAAAGGTGGAGCTGATTACAGCTTCGAGTGTGTAGGTAATGTCAAGCTGATGCGCCAAGCTTTGGAATGTTGCCATAAAGGTTGGGGTGAGTCGATTATTATCGGTGTGGCTGGTGCTGGCCAAGAAATCAACACTCGACCTTTTCAGCTAGTTACTGGGCGTGTTTGGAGGGGTTCAGCTTTTGGCGGTGCTAGGGGTCGCACTGATGTGCCCAAAATAGTTGATTGGTATATGGAAGGCAAGATTAATATTGATGACCTCATTACTCAGGTGATGCCTATCGAGCAAGTTAACGATGCCTTCGATTTGATGCATAAAGGAGAGTCTATTCGCTCTGTTTTAACGTTCTAGTGGCGCGACACACCTAAAAATGTAGGTTGACTGATGTCGGGTTACTCCATGAGTAGGCTTACGCCTAAGTTCCAAGAGCCGAACCTACACCTCAGGTGATGCTCATCAAGCAAGTTAACGATGCCTTAAATTTATACTTGCCAATTGCTACTAAAGTTTGTTACCTTAGTTAAGCAATGAAAAATTAAGCCGGGATAGCTCAGTTGGTAGAGCAGAGGACTGAAAATCCTCGTGTCGGCGGTTCAAATCCGCCTCCTGGCACTTTAAAACTTCCTGTCTATCTATTTTTTGACGAATGTAAAAAAATATAGCGAATGTAAAAAAATGTACTTTTGACATTTGTTTGTCAGTTTTTTGGCTATCGTTTGGCTATCTTGAGCAATCCTGGTCAAGCCTCTTATTCGCTACTCAAGTTCCGGCACTTGGGTCTTCCGTACTTAGTGTGCCAAACTGTTAGTTAAAATTCCCAAAATATTTTACATCAAAGAGATGTAAATATTATCTGATATTTCAACTTTTTATCGATTTCCAAAGTGCTACAAGTTTTATATAGTATAGCTTTTGGATTTTTATACTGATAGTTTAGCACAGTAGGTACGGAAGACCCGATGGTCCTAACCTTTGTAAACAGCGGCACATTGCTTTGGTTGTTTGTTGTTTGTGATTTCTTAATTCTTCATTCTTAATTCTATTCATGTTGAAACCCATCAGGCATAATTGCCCTTCTAAGATCAGTATTGCGCCAAGTAATCTGATTCAGATTGGCATCAATCAATACAGCTTCAACTAAAATAGCTCCAGTCAGGTTAGACCAACAAAGCTTAGCTCGGTAAAAATTAGCCCTAGTCAGATTTGCTCCCCGTAAAGTTGTCCAACCCAAGCTAGCTCCA
>JAAHHL010000160.1 GCA_010672185.1 Caldora sp. SIO3E6
TTGAAGATTTATTGACAAAAGAGCATAGGCTGTTGTGTATTTAAACTGTATACATATTGACTGATGAAGACAAACCACAAAAAAAATAAGGTAGCCTCATTTGCGGAAGTTTGGGAATGTCCAAGAACCAGAAACAAATCACTCCACACAACCGTTGATTTTTTTCCAGGAGAAGTCCTGTCTAGTTTTGGCGCTAGAGAGATCTTAACTAAACCTAACTATTTGTCAGTACAAACAGCTGAGCATCAGCATATTTTGCTAGACCCTGAGTTTTTGCAATATATCAATCACAGTTGCGACCCTAATCTCTACTTTGATACAACTAACATGATTGTTACTGTTCTGCGTAAAATTGAGATTGGGGAAGAGCTGACTTTTTTCTATCCGTCTACAGAATGGTCTATGGATCGAGGATTTGACTGTAATTGCGGAAGCTATAATTGTTTGAAAATCATTCAGGGGGCTGCAGAAATACCTCTAGATATTCTCCTCAAATATGAGCTATCTGCACATATTCAACAGAAGCTAGATATTTAGGGGTAAAAATAAGACACTTAATTGAGATCACCGGTTTAGATGGCTACTAAAAATCCCCATTGTTGTCAGTTAATCGCTGGCTCTACCTACACAGAAATCGTTAGTAACCAAATTCTCAAGCAGGTTGAAGCTTATCAAACAGCTTATCTTGACCAAAAAATCTACATGATGGGGTTTGAAGCACTTACTCCTTGACCAAAAATCCTAGGGCGCAAGCCCCTGAATTCTATATCATGGGGAGCGAGCCCGTGGGGAATTTATTCACCGTGTAAATTTGCTATCAATTCGCTAATACTAATATTCCACCTACCGGTTTATTTCTTCATTTTTTTTCAAGTAGTAGGCGTTAATATTACTGTTATTCTATACTTAATTTTGTCAAAAAAAACAGTGCTTTTTTGTCTTTTTTTTACTTGTTTTTTTGAGTTGCACGGCATATACTAAATATAGTATGTAAAATTAAGGAGGTGATAGAATAAGTGTTGGTACTCGAATATAAAGCTGTGGTCAAAAAAGGACAAGCAATTGCTATTGATGAAGCTATCCGCACTTCTCAGTTTGTGAGAAACAAAGTTTTGAGGTACTGGATGGATAACCGTGGCATTGGTAAAAAAGAGCTTTATCAGTACAACACTCATCTCAGAGCAGAATATCAGTTTGTCAATCACTTGAATAGCCATGCCTGTCAAGCATCTGTTGAGAATGTCGAACGCGCAATTAAGCGATTTTTTGCTAATTGCAAACACAACAAACCTGGTAAGAAAGGATATCCAAAATTCAAAAAACATAGCCGTTCTGTTGAGTATAAACAGTCGGGCTGGAAACTTCATCCATCTAAACGACGCATCAACTTTCTCGACAAAAAAGGTATTGGTACACTCAAGCTACTTGGGAAATGAGACATACATACCTTTGATATCAAGTTAATTAAACGAGTAAGGATTGTACGTAGAGCCGATGGCTATTATGTCCAATTTTGTCTCAAGGTTGATAACCAATCAATAGCGCCAATAAGTCATGAACAAATTGGTATCGACGTTGGACTTGAATATTTTTATTCCGACAGTAACGGCCACCATGAACCTAACCCTAGGTTTTTGCGCAAAGCTGAACAAGACATCAAACGTTCCCAGCGTAATATCTACAAGAAAAATATTGGGTCATTTGGTAGGAAGAAAGCCCGTGGTATTTATGCCCGCAAACATTTGAGAGTAACGAGACAAAGGAATGAACACGCTAAGAGACTAGCGCGAAACTTATGCCTAGCTAACGCTAAGGTTGTCTTGGAAGACTTAAATGTAAGTGGGTTGGTAAGAAACCACAAGTTAGCCAAGAGTATTGTTGTTTGCGAAGCATGGTGCGATAGCAGCATTGTATCTTGGTATAACTTCCGTCAATGGCTCGAATACTTTGGGGATAAGTTTGGACGGGAAATAATTGCAGTACCCCCACATTATACTAGCCAAGAGTGCAGTAATTGTGGTGCAAGAGTACAAAAGTCTTTAAGTACTCGTACTCATTCTTGTCCACATTGCGGACACATGGAGCAACGGGATGTCAATGCAGCCAAAGTAATTTTAAGTCGTGCAACTACCGGAGGGCATCCGGGAAGTAACGCTAATGGAGTTGTCGCCTCTACTTCTGTTGGTCGTAAGACCTGCAAAAGCAAGCGACGACGATGAAATTAGAATCCCCCGGCTTCTAGCCGTGGGGAGTGTCAATAAATTGTTCTAGCAACTCAAAAAATCTGTTAAAAGCATCCCTTTCATCGCAAGAGTGGAAGAGGATAATCTTATCCCATCCCTGAGAAGTGGTGCTCTTATATCTTTCTTGTATCCAACCCTGAAAACCACCGAATTCTTTTTCTTGTGCTGTTAAAGGTAAACCAAGTTTGCCGCGAGCCATACCGTATCCCAGAAGCAACATCCGCAAACTGGTAATTGAACAAGAACCTAGATACATGCTAGGTTCTTTTTGGATTTCTTGCAGTAAGTCGTAAAGATATTCAGATTTAAGCTTTAATTGGTTATTAACAATTTCGTCAAAATAATTCTTGGAGTCAACTTGATCCCTTGAATTAGCCGTTCCCTCACAAAATTTGGATAACAATGTGAAAAAATGATTAAAAGCATCTGTTTCATCTTCAGAATGTAACAGGATAATCTTATCCCATCCTAAATTGGAGGGAAGATTAAATCTTGTCTGTAACCAATTAGCAAATTCTTTAAATTCTATTTCCTCCTTAGTTGGCAGCAGGCCTAAATCTATCCTTGCTAGAGAATACCCCTCCAGAAAAAACCTCAAACGAGTAATCCCGCAACTACCCAGGTACATCCCTGGTCTTTTCTCAATCATTTGCAAAAGTTCATGGAGATATTCAGAAGATATATTAAATTTACGATGAGTAATGCTTGTCATACGACTGTTCCCAATCTCAACAGTTAAAAGTCTTCTTCAGTTATCTGAAAGTCTTGCCCTAGATGAATTTTACCGAAAAATTGTAGATTTTCTATCCATTCATCCCTAGGAATTCCATCAGGGTGATGATTGTCAAAAATAGTCTCTACTCCGTTTATGAGAATAGCAGTTCCCTCATGGCGACCGTTCTCTGAAATCGCATCTGCTGAAATTATGCTATCATCATAAATAAAGTTGTTTCGGTCATCTATTGCTGCACCAGTATCAAGTTTAATGCACTTACCAGAAATTTTTTGCGATATTAGGTAATCCTTGATAGCTTGAGCGCATGCAACACATTTAAAATTTTCATAGCTACTAGCGATCGCCTCAATTTGGTGGATTTGCTCCTCGGTAATCTGAATCAGCTCTGCTCCTTGATTATTTCCCAAGTGCTTATGATAACTTTGAGTAGAACGATTATAAACACCCTGTGAAAAAAAACAAAAATCTTTAATGTGACATTTTATGGGCGCTGAATACAGTTTTTTAGTCTTGCCTTATCCGGCTCAAAGCTTTATCACCTGTTTCTTTGAGCTAGTATAGAGAGCCAACCCAAGTAATAGCGATCGCAACGTAAAGAACATTAGCTTTATCTAAAAGTTTACACACAGAGCAGCGAGGCGATATATAATCTCCACAATGCTAATATTCCTTTTCGGAACAGGGTGCGTTAGCAGCAACCTTAGCTGAAGCTGTGCTTAGGGAATACTGAAGCTCAACAGGCTTATTTAAGCCAACTGTTGTTTTTTCGTATAAACTCGTACTGGCTGAAATTAGCCCTAACCCTTTATCGTTCCAGCAACTATATTAAGGAGAATTTATCGTTGTCTCGTAGTTACCTATTCACTTCTGAATCAGTTACCGAAGGCCATCCTGACAAAGTCTGTGATCAGATTTCTGACACTATTTTAGATGCCCTACTAGCCCAAGACGACTATAGCCGTGTTGCAGCGGAAGTGGTTGTCAATACTGGTTTGGTGCTTATTACAGGGGAAATAACTTCCCAAGCTCAGATCAACTATATTGATTTAGCACGCAAGAAAATTGCTGAAATTGGCTATACCGAAGCTGAAAATGGCTTCTGTTCCAACAGCTGCTCCGTCTTAGTTGCTCTAGACGAACAATCCGCTGATATTTCCCAAGGTGTCACCGCTGCTCAGGAAAGTCGGGAGGAAATGAGCGAAGATGAACTAGACGCGATCGGTGCTGGTGATCAAGGTCTAATGTTTGGTTTTGCTTGCAACGAAACTCCTGAATTGATGCCGTTGCCTATTAGTATGGCCAATAGAGTTTCTCGGCATCTAGCAGAAGTACGTAAAGCTGGTCAATTGCCCTACTTACGTCCTGATGGTAAAACCCAAGTCACCATTAGCTACGAAGATGGACGTCCAGTAGGAATTGATACTATCCTCATCTCTACGCAACATCAAGCCACAATTGGAGATATCACTGCAGAAGCAGCAGTGCAGGCGAAAATTAAAGAGGATCTGTGGGAAGCGGTAGTCAAGCCAGCTTTTGCTGATATTGAAATCAAACCAACTGAGCAAACACGCTTCCTAGTTAACCCCACTGGCAAATTTGTTATTGGTGGCCCTCAAGGGGATGCTGGTCTCACTGGCCGTAAAATTATCATTGACACCTACGGTGGTTACTCCCGTCACGGTGGTGGAGCCTTTTCCGGAAAAGACCCCACAAAAGTAGACCGTTCTGCTGCCTATGCTTCCCGCTATGTGGCGAAGAATATTGTAGCAGCAGGTTTAGCAGAAAAATGCGAAGTTCAGTTGAGTTACGCTATTGGAGTGGCTCGACCCGTCAGTATCATGGTAGAAACCTTTGGTACGGGTAAAATTGAAGAGGAGCGCTTACTAGAACTAGTACAGCAGCATTTTGAACTGCGTCCTGCTGGCATTATCCAAACATTCCAGCTACGTAGTTTACCAAGACAGCGCAACGGTCGTTTTTATCAAGACACTGCCGCTTATGGTCATTTTGGTCGTCAAGATCTGAATCTGCCTTGGGAACAGACAGATAAGGCAGAACTATTGAAGGAAGCTCTTAAACAACCTGTTGCCGCTGGAGTAAGGTAATTAATTTGGTTAATCCTACGGCTGTTTTTAGTCGTGGGATTTTTTGTTGACTTAAATTTGGATAACTACCCATTTTCCATCAAAATCCTTCTCCCTCAGCTCCCTCAGCTCCCTCAGCTCCCTCAGCTCCAGTTACTCTTCCCGGTAGCTGGCATAACTAGAAGGAGTTTCCCACAGGCGAACCTCTTTCACCTGAAACCCCTGACTTTGCGCCTGTTTATAAATATGCTTAGCAATGTTTTCCGCTGTAGGATTCTCATCCATGAGATACATTGGTTCTCCCATTTGGGTTAAAAATTCGATTACCGGATCTTGGCGACAGAGAATCATCTTGTGATCGAGGTTACGATCAATCCAGCCTTTAACCACATTACGGATTTCCTCAAAGTCTACCACCATCCCCAATTCGTCTAAGGAATCCGATTCTATTTCAATTTCAACAATTCCGTTGTGTCCGTGCAGGTGCTGGCATTTGCCGGGATAATTTAACAACCGATGACCATAGCAAAAATTGATAACTTTTGTGACTGAGTGGATAGTACGTTTCATAAAGTCGGGGGATTAGTAGATTAAACCCGGTTTCGTGACCGACGCTCTAGAACCTAACAACCCACATTATCACTAATTTGTCAATAGCTTTTACTGAACTGACACTCTTATCCTATCTTCATCAATTATCAATTATCCATTATCAATTATCCATTATCAATTATCCATTATCCATTATCAATTATCCATTATCAATTATCCATTATCCAAGCATAGGCAAAATGATTTGAAACTCGGTGCCAGTATCTGGATGAGAAGAAAAGAGTAATTGTCCTCTATGTTTTCTTGTAACAATTTGATTGCTAATTGCTAAACCCAAGCCGGTTCCTTTGCCAATTGGCTTGGTAGTGAAAAACATTTCAAAGATTCGTTCTTGAATTTCTAAGGGTATCCCAGGACCATTATCTGCAATTCGGATAGAGACTAACTCTAGATCAACTTCTTCTAAAATCTCTGTAGTAATTTTAATCTGAGGTTGCCATTTCTTGGAAGATTTTTTGGGCTCAGCCATCTTGTCCCCCAGAGCCTCAATGGCATTACTAATAATGTTCATGAATACTTGACTGAGTTGACCTGAGTAACAATTGACTAATGGCAAATCTCCATAATTTTTAATTACTTCAATACTATATTTAATACGGTTATTTAAAATAATTAAAGTACTATCAATACATTCATTGATATCAGAGAGTGTAGGTTTAGCTTCATCTAAGTGAGAGAAGTTGTGTAAACTGCCCAAGGTTTCAGTTAACCGCTCAGAAGCAGTACCAATACTTTTGATAATTTTGGGCAAATCCTCTAAAATAAAATCAAAATCTTCTTCTTCTTTAAGTTTTTTTATTTCAGCAGGCTCTTCAGTTACTTCTGCTTCATAGGCAACTAAAACTGCCATCAAATTTTGATAGTAACTCTCGAGAAATTCAAAATTACAGCTGATGCAAGCAGCAGGATTTTTAATCTCATGGGCAACACTAGCAACCATTTTCCCCAAACTGACCATCTTTTCTGTTTGTATCATCTGGGCTTCAGTTTGCTCTTTCAGCAACTGAGTTGTCAGTTGCTGAATGTGGGATTGAGCTACTAGTAACTCATGCAGATCCAGCAAGCGGTAAACCCCAGTTTCTATCTCCACCACAATCGGCTCATAAAGAATCTCAGCTGGACGTTGCAGTGAGCAGTGAGCAGCCTCAACAATTGGTGTTGTTCCTTTAAGAGTCAACACTTCTGTACCAGCAAAACGATACAAAGAATTTAAGGGACGCTTCAGAAACAGTTCTAATCCATAGGGGCTACTCATTTGTTCAAAAAATCTACGCCGGGAAATCATCCCCGCGAACTTTCCCTGCTTCGTTAAAATGACTCCTGGTAGGAGTTGATTAACTTGAAATTGGTGAGCAACTTCTTTTCCTAGCTGGCAGGACTCAACTTGGAAATCATATAGTGATAGGTCTTGAAGAGTAGATTCTAGACTCAAATCATGAGGTCTAGATTTAGCAACTACTGATAGTTTGGTATTAGACTTATGCCAGACAAACATCAGAAACTCACATTACTAAGCGGCATTTGCAGCGAAACCAACACCTAGTGTAACACTCAATTGTGGAAAATATGTTTTTTTGTCGGCACAAAATATTTACTTTAAACGAACTTTAATCTATGGAATTGTGCAGCTAATTGTGCAGGTTTATTTTTTTGCCGTTACAAAATATTACTTTAAGCTCCGTGACCTTCTCTCCCGTTAACCTGATTCGGATATAACAGGCTACCCCGGCTGAAATTAAGTTAGCAGGATGAAAAGTAATTGACTGAAGGTTAAGTTTTGGTTATCTTAAAATATGCTCAACTGAGTCATTAAGGTATTGGTTGAAGTTATTCTGGGTTATCTGAAGACAATCCTGGCGGGGAGTTATTGGGGCTGCCAACTGCTGACGAACGATTAGGCAAAGACAGTTCAACATTGGAACCCCGGTCATAAATTTCAATGTCCCATTGTCCTGAGCGATTGGATTCAAAAGCAATAAAACGACCATTGCCGCTAATCGTTGGGTTACGAATTTGCCCCAAGATATTTTTTGTGATCGCTTCTGATTGGAAAGTTTGGCGGTCATAAACAAAGACATCCGGCTTACCCAACTCCTCAGAAATATAGACAATATAGCGACCATCAGCACTAATGTCTGGTTGTTCCTGAATGATCAGAGATTTGTTAAGTCCAGGCAAATCGATCAAACGTCGTTGCTGGATATCGTAGAGAAAAATGCCCCGCCCTTGCTGACGATCAGAAGTAAAGACTAAGTAGCGACCATCATAAGAATAGCGGGGTTGTTGCTCAGTAGCGGAACTGTTGAGAGATGCACCCAAGCTTTGGGTAGGTGGAGTCAAATAACCACTATCGCGGCAACCTACCAATGCTGCACTCAACACAACCGCTACAACTTTCAGTAACGGATAGCAACCGTTAGGAAAGTGGTTAATCATTTGGGTTTGGCAACATGCAGCAGTTGATATCATTTAAGCAAACTTTACCCCAATCAAGAGCCCAACGTACTAGTGCCACTCGATTATCTGTAGACGTTTTCGTCAGGATATTGCTAATGTGATTATCCACAGTACGCTTACTGATTTCCAGCTGCTGAGCAATCTCTTGATTGGTTAAACCAGCGGCTACCAGTTCGATTATCTGCAGTTCGCGATCTGAGAGAGACC
Organism: Caldora sp. SIO3E6; assembly: GCA_010672185.1. Classification (GTDB taxonomy): domain Bacteria; phylum Cyanobacteriota; class Cyanobacteriia; order Cyanobacteriales; family Coleofasciculaceae; genus Caldora. The sequence goes on from JAAHHL010000160.1 coordinate 8,340, forward strand.
CGGATATATAAGACTTGCTAACAGCCATAGGTATTTTACCCTTGGTATATGTACTTACCATATATTCCAATTTTAGCTTTCAGCTGTCAGCTTGCAGCTGAAAGCAGGAGATTTTCTGCTAGTCTGAAAAGTATATAGTGCAATGTATAGCCGTGACTAATCCTAGTGTTATTTGCCTTGGTGAAATTTTATTTGACTGTTTAGCTGATCAGTTAGGAAGATCACTTGAACAAGTGGAATCCTGGACGCCTTACCCTGGGGGCGCTCCTGCTAATGTTGCTTGTGCCCTAGTTAAGCTAGGAACTCCTGCTGCCTTTGTCGGTTGTCTAGGTCAAGATCAACCAGGAGACAGCTTAGTACAATTGTTACAAGAGGTGGGAGTAGACAGCACTGGTATTCAGCGTCATCCCACAGCACCAACCCGACAAGTGTATGTCGTGCGTACTGAAACAGGCGATCGTGAATTTGCCGGTTTTGGTGAACTGGATACTACCCAATTTGCCGATGCCTTTCTCAAAGCATCAGAATTACCTGTATCTTTATTTAAAAGTGCTGAATTTTTAGTTTTTGGCACCCTGGAGTTGGCTTATCCTCAAGCTCGTCAGGCCATCGAAAAGGCACTGCAGCTAGCTAATCAGTACGATGTGAAAGTTTTATTAGATGTTAACTGGCGTCCGGTGTTTTGGCCGAACCCCAGTGCTGCTTTACCCCAAATTCATGCACTGTTGAAGCACATCGATTTTCTCAAAATTGCTAAGGAAGAAGCTGAACTCCTATTTGAAACTACTGATGCTGGTGCTATTGCCCATCGTCTTAACTCAGTAGAAGGGGTGTTAGTGACGGATGGGGATCAAGAAATTAGTTACTGTCTTAATGAGCACGAAGGTAAATTACCAGCTTTTTCAGTGAATGTCCAAGATACCACCGGTGCTGGGGACAGTTTTGTTGCTGGTTTCGTCCATCAGGTTTTTCAACAGGGAATGAAATGCCTTGCTACTGCTGAAGCTGCCAGAAATGTGGTTAAATATGCCAGTGTTGTAGGGGCAATGACAACTTTGAAGCCAGGAGCGATCGCGGCTCAACCTACAGCCCAAGAGGTGGAAGCATTTTTCCAGCAAAGCTAATTAGGGTTTGCTGAATAAGTCTTTAGCTATCAGTTTTTAGCTGTCAGCTGTCAGCTGTCAGCTTTCAGCTTGAAGATTACCCAGGAATTTTCCACAACAATGCCAGCTTTTTGAGCCCATTTGATACATTTCCACAGCACAATACTTGGCTTCTCAACGGCTGAAAGCTTTTTCTGGCATCGCTTCCACACTTATACAGCAAACCCTACTTATTACTTGTTACTTGTTACTTGTTACTTGTTACTTGTTACTTGTTACTTATACAGCAAACCCTAACTAATAACAACTAAATCATCTCTATGAATAACCTCTTCAGCAGCCTCATAACCTAAAATAGTAGGAATTTCTTCGGATTGACATCCTAAAATCTTCTGTAATTCAGTACTGCTGTAGTTGACTAGCCCTCTAGCAACTTCTGAACCATGGTTGTCACATAGCTGTACTGCCTCTGATGAGTCAAAATCTCCCTCAATTTTAGTAATGCCCGCAGCTAACAGAGATTTTCCTCCCTGACAAATCGCTGTTACAGCTCCAGGATCAAGATAGAGTTTACCTGTAGGGACTAAACTGTAGGCAATCCAATGCTTGCGGGCATTATGAGTCTGAGGCTGGGGTTCAAACTGGGTACCGAGGGGCTCTCCCTGTAAGATTTTTTCGATTGTTTCCGGGTATCGTCCTTCTGTAATTACAGTCCTAACACCAGCACTGGTGGCAATTCGGGCAGCTTCAATTTTAGTTACCATACCCCCAGTACCCCATTGGGAACCAGCTGAACCTTTTTTTACCA
>JAAHHL010001600.1 GCA_010672185.1 Caldora sp. SIO3E6
TGGGAGACAAGGGAGAAGTGACCAAACAACCAACAACCAACAACAAACAACCAACAACCAACAACCAACAACAAACAACAAATAACCAACAACCAACAACCAACAACAAAGAACCCTACTACTTAGGTTTGTTTCTAGCTGGAGCCTATCAGGAGATAATGGGGAATTTGCACAATCTTTTTGGAGATACTAATGCTGTTCATATCCGCTTGACACCGAGAGGCTATGAAATTGAACAGGTGGTGAAGGGGGATACAGTGACAGAGGTTTTGAGTTATGTGCAGTATGATGCGGAAGATTTATTAGAAAATATCCGTCGCCGCACTGAGCAAGCTTTGCAAGAGAGGCAGATTACGATTGAAGAATCTCAGCTACTATTGCAAAACTATGAGCGGAGTCTTAGTAGTTATACTTATCCATCTTGAAAATTGTTGTTTGTTGTTTGTCATTTGTCATTTGTCATTTGTTGTTTGTCATATCATGTCCGCCTAAACAGTTATCATATCCTTCTAACTTGCAACCTTCTTTCTTCCCTTTTGCCTTCTGCCTTCTGCCTTCTGACTTCTGCCTTATTCTCACAAAAAAGCCAATATCTATTTTGTAAAAATAAAAACAATTTCCACCATAAATTGCAGCATTGCATCTTGGTACAATTTCCGTAGGTGGCTCGAATACTTTGGTAGCAAGTTTGGACGTGAAATAATTAGGGAGTGTCAAGGTATATTGTGAACTCAGCTAAAGAACAAGGTTTTATGTCTTCCTCAATTGATGTTGACTTGACTAACATCACTAACCTACTGCATTGTTGGCTTTCACGACATCTTACCTCGGAAAGTCTCACTTGGCTTGATGAAAAAGGCTCCCAGATAGCTGGAGGTTGCACCGCAGGAAAATTTTTCACTGCTTTCAGTGCTGTACCTCGCTATACAGGTAAGAAATACTTGGAGCTAACAGCAGAAGACTTGCAAGCAGCTGAAGTTGTGACCGGTTGGTCTCCCAATCACTGGAGCGTTGATCAAGCTGCTCGCACCCTACTTATACTTAGTCTCCCACAAAATGATATTCAGCAGTATTGGCGATCGCTTGAACAACTCTTTGCTAACGCAGATGTTGGTGAGTTAGTGGCTCTCTATCAAAGTTTGCCACTATTACCCTATCCAGAGCAGCACCTTGCCCGTGCTGCCGAAGGAATTCGTAGTAATATGAGTGTAGTCTTCGATGCTGTAGCATTGCGCAATCCTTATCCTGCTCATTATTTCGATGAACCTGCCTGGAACCAGATGATACTCAAGGCAGTTTTTATCGGCAGTCCCTTGTATCTGATTTGGGGTCTCGATAGTCGAGCTAATTCAGAACTAGCTCGTATGTTGATCGACTATGCTCACGAACGTTGGGCAGCTAAACGTACTGTTACTCCTGAACTTTGGCGGCTGGTGGGGCCATTTGCTGATGGTAGTATGATTGCTGATCTAGAAAAAGTTTTCAGTGAACCCGATACTATCCAACAAGAAGCAGCTGCTTTAGCCTGTGCTCAATCTCCCTCCCCCGAAGTTCAAGCTCTACTGGAAAGCCATCCAGATTTGCATACCTTAATTCAGGAAGAGCGTCTGACTTGGGAAAGCTTAAGAATTTAGAATTTAGAATTT
>JAAHHL010001601.1 GCA_010672185.1 Caldora sp. SIO3E6
AGCGGTACTAAGGTTAATAGTTATCACCGTTTCTGGTCATTTGTCTTCGGAAGTGGGGCAATGGTTGTTGGTTTGTTGTTGTTGACAGTAGTTTGACGACTTTTCGTGCTTCGTCCGTCACCTTTTGACCTAACCCCCCAACCCCCTTCCCTTCAAGGGAAGGGGGAGCCGGAAAAAGGCTGACAAGGGCAGGTTTTTACTTTGCGATCGCTTGCTACTATAGAGTAATGTCAGCTACTCGATCCTTCATCCACCTTAAAAAAAATTGGAACAAATTGACGCTAATCAAATTGCTGAGCAACATCTGCAAGCTTGTAATGCTCAAATTAACGGCTACTGGGATGAAGACGAATTTTATGAAGTCATTTCCTTTTCTCAACTGCCTCATGCGGAGTTAACGAGTGGTTCTTGGGTAATCTCACCTAACAACAACAAAAATCAACATGGGCTACAACTCAAGTTTGCACTCACTATCAATCTCTCTGTTGCTTCAGACTCGCTTCATGGTCATTCCCCAACTACGATTGGTGATTTAATCCTCATCTTGGATGAGAACATAGAAGTTGTCGATGAAAATTGGCTCATCAATGTTAACTCTCCCTACGTTATTGCTACTCCAGGATAATTACTAACCTTTATTTGATAGGGGATACGCAGCAACTCACAAAAGCTCTCTCCTTCGGCTGCTGTGGTAACCTAAGCAGTCTTCTTCCCTATTAGTTGCAATGACAATTATTTTTTGCTAATATAAGTAATAATAGAGAAGGTGTGGGCATATAAACCATAAATATGACAACAACACCTAATTCAGAATATGACAGTCCCTGGAAAGAAGCTCTGGAGTTTTACTTTCCTGAGTTCATGGAATTCTTCTTTCCCAAAATTCACACTAAAATTGACTGGCAACGCCAATGGGAATTTCTCGACAAAGAACTACAGCAAGTGGTTCGGGATGCAGAAGTTGGGCGACGGTTTGTCGATAAACTTGTCAAAGTGTGGCAGCGCAATGGTCAGCAAACTTGGGTGCTACTTCATGTGGAGATACAAGGTAGCAAGGAATCGGTTTTTCCCAAGAGAATGTTTGTTTATCACTATCGACTCAGTGACCGATACAACCATCCCATAGTCAGCCTCGCAGTGCTAACCGATGAAAATCCCAACTGGAAACCAACTACTCACACTTACAGCCTCTGGGGTTGTAAAATGAAATTTAAGTTTCCCATCGCTAAACTCCTAGACTACAAAGGGCAACACGAACAATTAGAGCAAAGTCAAAATCCCTTTGCGGTGGTTACCCTGGCTCATCTACAGGCTCAAGCAACCAGTCAGACTCCAGAAACTCGGTTACAGTGGAAGCTGAGATTGGTGAAAGGGTTGTATAATCGAGGGTATAGCAAAAAAGATATCCTAGAATTGTTCCGATTTATTGATTGGATTCTGGCATTACCGGAAGATTTGAAACTAGTCTTTAAACAAGAATTAAATGCATTCGAGGAGGACAAACAAATGCGCTATGTGACTAGCATTGAGCAGATAGGGATTGAACAAGGACTCCAACAAGGTAATATTCAACAAGGACAGACATATATTATTGAAGTCCTGGAGGTTCGGTTTGGGGAGGTGTCGGAGACAATTTCCCAGCAAAT
>JAAHHL010001602.1 GCA_010672185.1 Caldora sp. SIO3E6
TGGAGCTCGAAGAAACTGATATTACTAAGTCAGCCTCTTTATAAAGAGGTTTTAGTAAGCCCACTACAACTCTCACAAAGACAATAATAATTATTAAAGACTTATGAGGGATACTTTACTCATTAATGGTTTAAGCATAAAGCCTAAATTCACGTTCGGGTTCACCCAACTTAAAGGCTAGTCAGGTAGGGAGTTATGAGAACAGTTCTGGTTGTAGAAGATAGCCTTGCACAACGGCAGATGATCTCAGACCTACTCAAAGGAAGTGGGTTAAAAGTCACTGTGGCAAGTGATGGTCAAGAAGCTTTAGAACGCATTAGTCAGTCTTTTCCTGATGTAGTGGTATTGGATATTGTCATGCCTCGAATGAATGGTTATGAGCTTTGCCGCCGTCTCAAGTCCGATCCCAAAACTCAGAATGTACCAGTAGTCATGTGTTCTTCCAAAGGTGAAGAATTCGACCGTTATTGGGGCATGAAGCAAGGTGCAGATGCTTACATTGCCAAACCCTTTCAGCCAACAGAGCTCATTGGAACGGTAAAACAGCTGCTGAGAGGATAGACATATAAATTGATACACAGGTATTCAAAGGAATGGTTGGCAATCCAGACTTTTTAACTGGCAGTGGGCAAGATCAAGCTCCAGAATTTCAAGAGTTAGAAACTCCTGAAGGTGAGCTACACTTGCGCTTTTTTGTTCCTTCTGGTCAAGAATTTGCTCTGCCTGCTACTGGAATTAGAGAAGTGATCTCCCAATCACCAGATTGGATCACAGCTATTCCCAATTCTTCTCCCTTGCTGTTGGGGACAATCAATTTTCGTGGGCAGGTGATTTGGGTATCAGATCTAGGGCAGTTTCTTGGGGACACGACCATGTTAAATACAGACCGTCCAGAAATTAACATTATTGTCATTGAAGACCAAGAAACCTTGCTAGGACTGGCAATTGACCGGATTGGGGAGATGGACTGGCTTGATCCGGAGCAGTTACAGATGCCGACTAATGTTCCAGACATTATGGCTCCCTTTTTGCGGGGTGAGTGGTTGTTAGATGAAGAGTCTAATCGATATTTGTTACTACTAGAGCAGGTAGCAATTCTGAGATCAGCACGGTGGGCAGCATAAACTTAACCGATATAAGGAAAAAGATAACAAAAAGCTAGTTTTTTTATGATAAGTGGGAGCAGGCAAATGGCATTAAGTACGAATTATGCACAGGAATATAAAGAAGCGGAAATGGCTTATATGCAGGGCAATTACCAAGAAGCCGCTACAGTCATTGACCGATTAATTGAGGATTTTCCGGATGACCCCAGTACCCTGCTACTTAGGGGTCATATCTATTGCTATGGATTACAGCAGTATGACGTAGCACGGGAGCAGTATGAGTCTGTATTGGATCTGACTGATGAACAAGATTTTATTAATTATGCTAACGATGGCCTAGAACATGCCAATCAAGCGACTCATAGCTTAGATACAGAAGATATGCTCGAGTCATCAGAAGATTATGAGCTTGATGAACCAGAGCTTGGTGAAACTGATGAGATGAACCTATTGGAAAATAGTGTAGCAGGAATTGGTGTAGAGGACACTACCACAGACTCGGTTGAATTAAATGAGGCAGGCAATCCTGAAATTT
>JAAHHL010001603.1 GCA_010672185.1 Caldora sp. SIO3E6
TGGATCATGGAATACCCCGTAACGCAGTTAAGACTTTCTCTAACGTTGTTGGTGCTTTGACTACTTCGTAAGTATTGCCCTCTTGATGTAAAACACAAAAACTTGAGCTAGATTAACAAAAAGGACTTGGAGTCTCTAGTAATGTGTATTTGTGTTAACTGCCACTACGTAGACCGCTGCTCCACCTATCACGCTGTGGAAACGCAGCATCAGGAGCTTCATCTTACAGAAAATCCTGATTTTGATGCCATTGAACCAACCATCAATGTCAATATCCGTCCCAAGGAAGATTTTGTGGAAATGGAATGGGATGTTGTTGGTTGCCTCAGTTTTAAGGAAGAAATGGGGAAATGGTCGAAATTACGTCCAGGTGAACTAGTACCTACTTGATAGGTTCATTAATGAATAATTAAGAATTAATAATGGATAATTGATTAATTTGGTCTAAAACCTCTTCATTTATGAAGAAATAAAACAAGATTTTCCTGAATTTAAATACTCTCAATTTTAACCAGAGGTAATTATCCATTATTAATTATCCATTATCCATTAATCATTATTAATGATTCATTCTCAATTGACAAACTAGAATTTTGTATTCTGTGATACTTTTTCTTTGATTTCGGATTACATTCCCCAGGTTTGACACAATTCCCTGAATCGAGCCAAGATGAAAGAGGCAAATAAATTTTTGTAAAGGCTCTACTGGATGTCTTTTGAGCTGTTATCACTGGAGACGATCCAGGAAATTGCAAGGCAATATGGCTACTGGGCTGTCTTTTTTGGCATTACCCTCGAAAGTGCTGGCATTCCCTTACCGGGAGAAACGATTACCCTGGTAGGTGGTTTTCTGGCAGGCAGTGGCAATCTGAATTATTGGATAGTACTTGTTTGTGCGATCGCGGGTGCAACCATCGGCGATAATTGCGGTTATTGGATTGGTAAAGTGGGAGGCTGGCCTCTACTGTTAAAGATAGGGAAAATTTTTCGTATTACTGAAGAGCAACTAGTAGCAGTGAAAAGAGAATTTAGTGAAAACGCTGCCAGAGCTGTATTTTTTGGTCGATTTGTCGCTTTACTGCGAATTTTTGCAGGCCCAATGGCAGGAATTGCGGAAATGCCTTACCGACAATTTCTCTTGTGCAATTTCAGTGGTGCTACCCTCTGGGCTGCAGTCACGGTAACTTTATCATTCTTTTTCGGACGTTTCATGCCTCTGGAAAGAATCATCTCTCTAGTGGGTCAATTTGGAATCATTGTTCTGATTATCGTAGTTGTGATTTTTTTTGGAACTAAGTGGAGGGAATCTCGTCAACTCAAGCAGCGATCGCTCAGTGAGCAATCTGCACGAGGAGAGTAGGGGGAGTTTGGGGAGACAAGGAAGACAAGGGAGACAAGGGAGACAAATAACCAATAACCAATAACCAATAACCAATGACCAATGACAACATATGCGTCTTCTGAGTAAAACGCCGGAAAGGTAGCATCGTCATAGTTGGTTCTATTACTGATACTACCTCCAAGGAAGTTCTCCACACCCTTCGAGGTGTCTGAGAAGCCTGGTGCTGTACCTGTACTCAGGTCAGCGTAGGAGCGTCACGGGAAGATGGACTTGATGGTGAGGATGGGAGAAATGA
>JAAHHL010001604.1 GCA_010672185.1 Caldora sp. SIO3E6
TTCCTGCCTCCTGCCTCCTGCCTCCTGCCTTCTGCCTTCTGCCTCCTGCCTCCTGCCTCCTGCCTCCTGCCTCCTAACACCTAATACCTACCACCTACTACAATTGGTACATTTGTCATTTTGAAGATTGAGATTTAGAGGTGTACCGAGCCTATGGTGACTTATTGGATAGCCACAGCAGTTTGGGGAGTAGGTTCTGTTGTGTGGGTGGAAGTGGTGCGAGATTTATACCATGTTTTGTCCCATTATTGGTCACCCCTATATCGACTACATTCATGGCATCATCGGGTATTTCGTTCCGATTTAACCCGAGTCAGTGAGCCGATGTATCGACAAGCGAATTGGTACAATGATGTACCCGAAGCTATGGTGATGTTGCTTTTGAGCTTGTTGATTTGCTGGTTTGCCTATTTTTTGGCCCCAGCACAGCAATTGCCAGCTTTAGCAGGCTCGTTGTATAGTTTAGTTTTCTTAGCCGGTGCGATCGCTCGCGGTACCGGTATCCAGAGGGCGGATGAATTAACCGATAAAACCCATCTTCCCGGCTCTTTTCTGAGTCCCCCCACAAGCTGGACAGTGAATCGCCCCTACCATTGGAAACATCACTTTGATAATCCTAAGGCCTACTATAGTAGCACTTTCACTTTCCTGGACAAACTCATGGGTACGGCGGTTTCTCTCAAAGGTAAAACCATTGCAGTCACTGGAGCATCGGGAACTTTAGGCAAAGCACTCTTGCAACAGCTTCATCAACGGGGAGCCAAACTGATTGCTTTAACTTCCAAAGAGCAAACATTGAGTTTGACAGTAAAAGGGGAAACTTTACCAGTAAAAACCATTACCTGGCAAGTAGGGCAAGAGTCAGACTTAGCAGCACAGTTGCAGCAAGTTGATATACTGATTCTCAACCACGGGATTAATTTGCATGGGGAGAGGAGCAAAGAAGCGATCGCCAAATCCTATGAAGTCAATACCTTTTCTAGTTGGCGGTTGCTGGAGTTATTTTTAACTACTGTCCAGACTAACGAAGATATTGCCTGTAAGGAAGTTTGGGTAAATACTTCAGAAGCGGAAGTCTTTCCAGCGCTTAGTCCCCTGTATGAGTTAACTAAACGAGCATTGGGAGACTTAGTCACTCTGCGGCGTTTGGATGCTCCTTGTGTAGTCAGGAAACTGATCTTAGGGCCATTTAAAAGTAATCTTAATCCCATAGGAGTGATGTCTGCTGACTGGGTTGCCCAGCAAATTGTCAACTTAGCAGTCAGGGATGTACGCAATATTATTGTAACGATTAATCCTCTAACTTTTGTCACTTTTCCGCTCAAGGAATTTTGGGCAAGGCTCTATTTTAAGTTGTTTAGTCACAAGGAATGAGGTGTTGTTAGGTGTTAGGTATTAGGTGGTAGGTGTTAGGTGTTAGGCGTTAGGGGTTAGGTGTTAGGGGTTAGGTGTTAGGTGTTAGGTGTTAGGCGTTAGGTGTTAGGTGTTAGGTGTTAGGGGTTAGGTGGCAGGAGGGAAATATTTCCCTTTCCCTATTCCCTATTCCCTATTCCCTATTCCCTATTCCCTATTCCCAGTGTTGTCATACACTTGTGACTTAAAAGCAATTAGCAATTAGCCATTAGCAATTAGCCATA
>JAAHHL010001605.1 GCA_010672185.1 Caldora sp. SIO3E6
TCCTATGGCAAGCCAAAATAGTGCAAGGTTTTTGCATTTTTGGCTTTAAAAACCTTGCACCATTGTCGGTAAATACCTGGTTAAGTTCCGAATGTTCGGGGTTAAAATCCGGAAAGCTGAAAGCTGAAAGCTGACAGCTGAAAGCGAAGGACTTATTCAGCAAGCCCTATTTATTGTAGATTTCATTATCAAAAATAAACGACTAGCGATCGCATTTGAATATGGTGGTTTGAAAGGCGGAATCTGGATAAATTGTCCTAATCTTGGATAGCAGCGAGAAGTTTACGGACACTGGGAGAGCGAAATCCAAGTACAATATCTTGGGGAGAAACACCTAGCTGAATCAGTTCGCGATCAATATAAATCTCAGTACTGTTGTGCTGTATCCAAATTTGACCGTCAATGATATCTAGCTGCATGGCACAACCATAGATGCGGTAGTCATTACGCCACTCATTGTGCATAACCAGATAATGATCTCGTTCTCTATCAAATATCAGTTGTGCATTGAGATCATCGCTGGCAAAGCTTTCTAGAAATTCGCAGGTAATCTGGCGATACCGATCTATTCTATCCATTGGTCAATCACCTCATGGTTGGAATCGTAAACAATCAAGCGGACTTCATATCGTTCAATGACGGTTTTTGCTGGCTCTAATCGGAGGAATATTTGGTAGGTATCTTTGGGAACTGCCAGATACAAAATACGTTCTGGCTCATCAGAGACTTCTAAGGCAATACGATAGTTGAGAAACTGACCAAGAGCGGTGTGAAATTCGGAGATGGTTGAGCCACTGACAAAGCTTTTAACCTCTACTGCTATTTTACAGCCTTTTTTCTCCGCCGCGATCGCTTTAACCGCCGCCAGGTCAATGTAGATATCAGCCACACCGTACCGCAGTTGATAGGGATCATGGGTAATGAGCCAGCCATCTTTTTGTAGAGCGGTTTTAACTGTATTATGGAAAATGTCTTTTGCCATATTTTATTGCTCAGGAAACTCACCAAAGCGCTCTCGATACCGAGCTAATAAAGTTTCAGCTTGCTCGGCTCGTTGTTCTTGAGCAATAGCTACTTCTTCCGGTGTTGCTACTAATTCCCCTTCAGGAGTAAAAAAGCGTAATTTCTGCTCATGAACGCCTAAATAAAGTTCTAATTGCTCACTCCAAAGCCAACCTTGGTCATTGGCTAGTAATGGACGATAGGTTCCCCTCACTAGCTCAAACCCCATAAATTCTAAGCTCTGTGGGTCAAACCAGAAATATTCTGGAGTACGAAAGATATCTTGATAAATCTGTTTTTTTAATCCTCTGTCTGTTTGGGCAGTTGAATCAGACAGTAGCTCGATAATGACATTGGGATATTTGCCGTTTTCCTCCCAAACTACCCAGCTTTTGCGAGGCTTGTTCTCCGTATTGAGTACAACAAAGAAATCTGGTCCTCGAAAATTGTCTGACTTACGCTGTTGTGGACTGTAATAGATTGTTAAGTTGCCAGAGACATAGAAATCATTCCTTTCTTGCCAAAACCATCGCAATAGGCGAATTAATAAATCAATTTGGTCGCGGTGTAGGTCACTTTCCAAGGGAGGCTCGTTACTCTCTAGATCGCTAGGTGGGAAGATGATATCA
>JAAHHL010001606.1 GCA_010672185.1 Caldora sp. SIO3E6
TCCTATGGCAAGCCAAAATAGTGCAAGGTTTTTGCATTTTTGGCTTTAAAAACCTTGCACCATTGTCGGTAAATACCTGGTTAAGTTCCGAATGTTCGGGGTTAAAATCCGGAAAGCTGAAAGCTGACAGCTGACAGCTGACAGCTAAGGACTTCCTGAAGCAAGCCCTAGTTATTGCTCAAAGTATAGCAAGCGATCAACTCGGAACTCCCACAACTGCAAACCAGTCTGGATGATACAATAGAAAAAAATCCCAAAACATTTATGTACAGACAATAAGATGACAAAGTATCCATATCCCCCACTGGTTTTAGAACCCCAACAGTACGACACCCTACTACAGTTAGCGACTCAAAAACATCAAACACTCTCTGAAGTAGCTGTGGAAGTGGTGCGTCTGGGATTAGAAACCCTTAAACAAAGAAGCGATCAAATCTCTGGTGAAGGCGATCGCCATCCTCAAAAAGCTTTAGAATGTTTAAATTCCCTCCGAGCAGAAATCCAACAAACTCATGGTATCTATTCGGGCGATCTGGTTGCAGAAGTTAGAAGAGAACGAGAAGAGCAAATAGAGAAAATAATTACAGGGAAACTGTGAAAATTGTACCGGACTCAAATATAATTTTGGCTATGGGAATCACAGAAGTTCCACCCACACTTAGGTTACATCAGCTTGCCCTCGAATGGTCTGTTCGACTAAACCAAACTGTTGCTTATGATGCTGCTTACTTGGCTTTAGCTGAATCACAACAAGCACATTTTTGGAGTGCAGATAGACGACTTGTGAATGCTGCTAATAACTGCGGGGCATCATGGGTACATTATATTGATGAGCCATAAGATTTATCTCCTTTGCTTTGGGTAAATGATAATAGAATGATAATAGAAGAGGAAAAGATATTTTTAGGGTCTGCTGGAACCTGTCTCTCGAGATAATTCCTCACGAATAATTCGCCGTAATACATCCTCCAACTCTTCGCGCTCTTTTGCCTGACGCAAAGTTTCGTTAATCAGGGTCTGATAGCCACGTTCCCCTGCCTTCAATTTGAAGTATTCAATGAGGTTCGTATCTAGCGAGATAGTGATGCGTTGCTTGCGCACAGCTGGATTTAGTCCAACGCGAAATGTTGCACGATCTAAATCTGTTTGTGTCACTTGGGGATATTCATCACTATCATCAGAGGTTGGTGAAGAAGAGATGTTGCTCATTTTTGCTTGCCTCTCGCATAGAAATAATACGAATTTCATCTTTTGTTTCGGTATGTACGATCACTATGACCCTCATACCCAATAACCCAAGAGTGACCCAACGTTGCTCACCATAAGGTTTCCGGTCATCTTCAAAAGTAAAAGTTGGACCTGAGAAGACCCGTTCAGCGTCGTGAAAATCAACTCCATGCTTCTTGAGGTTGCTTTGCCGTTTCGGTTCGTGCCAGGTGAATTGCATATTTCATATTATGCATATGATTATACATAAACGGATGCGTTAGCTCTTCGCTTCAGTGGAAGTCTCTTCCGTAGGTTGGTTGCGATCGCCATCATTTTTTGCTATTATTTATACAATAGGCAAAGTATGCGCCCATATATAAAGTACCACTTATGAGCTCAACCTAACTCTAACTGGTAGCCGA
>JAAHHL010001607.1 GCA_010672185.1 Caldora sp. SIO3E6
TGGATCGCATTGGAAAATTTACCTCCACTTAGGTAGTGTGACAGATACCGTACAGTAATATACCGTAAATAAAGGGTCATTTACCCTTGAAAATTGGCTTAAACTGAAAGGTAAACCGTACTTTTCCGTAAATGTTAGACCTTACCTACAAAAAGAGTGTAGTCATCTGTCAATTAGCGGGTGGTGCTACTAACAAGAAAGCCGCTGAAGTTGCGGGAGTAAGTCTTTCTTGTGTGGAAAAGTGGAAGAAGTCGCCTGATTTCAAAGAGGAACTGCAAAAGGCTTGCAATCGACTTTACGAAGCTTCTATGGCTGAAATAATGTTGGGTGTGACGGATGCTGCACGGGAATTGAATCGAATTATCACAGACCCTAAAACCTCTGACAGAAATAAAATTTCAGCCGCTCAAATATTGTTCAATCAAGCCAATAGACTCAAAGAGTGGCAACTGGAAGAACGTCTAGACACAATCGAATTGAGGCTGGATGATAATGGCTCGTACACCCGCGAGGCTCAAAGCACGGTTACGCAAAATTGAGGCTAAGCTTGAGAAAATCTCTCAATCACCAAAATCAACTCGATTGCCAACTCCTCAGGCAAAGCAAGCACGTTTCCTGGAGTGTGAAGCCGATATAGCCGTCTATGGAGGTGCTGCGGGGTCAGGGAAGTCTTACGCCATGCTTCTTGACTTCGCTAAGCCAGAATTCGTGAGCAATCCAGATTATGGGGGTGTAATTTTTAGGCGAACATATCCTCAGATACGCAACGAAGGGAGTCTGTGGGATGAATCAAATAAACTATATCGATTGATTCAGGGGACACCAAAAGAAAGTTCACTCAAATGGACGTTTCCCAAAGGTTCAACCATTCGATTCGCTCATCTGCAACACTCCAAGAACGTTTACGATTATCATTCAGCTCAACTGGTGAGGATAGGTTTTGAGGAACTCACACAGTTTGACGAAAAGCAGTTCTGGTATTTGATGAGCCGAAATAGGTCTACATCAGGACTCTTACCTCAAATTAGAGCCACTTGCAATCCAGATGCTGATAACTGGGTAGCCAAACTTATTGATTGGTGGATAGATCCCGAAGGCTTTCCTATTCCAGAACGTGATGGTGTTATTCGTTGGTTCGTTCGAGTAAATGCTGAGCTTCAATGGGCTGATGAACCAAAGGAATTGATTGAGCGATACCCAGATATTCAGCCAAAGAGCTTTACCTTTATCCCTGCGAAAATTACTGACAATGCCAAGTTATTAGAGGTTGACCCAGGATATCTGGCAAACCTGCAAGCACAGCACCCAGTAGACAAAGCTAGGCTTTTAGACGGTAACTGGAAGGTCAGATATGAGGCTGGTAAGGTCTTCAGTCGTAATTGGTTCGAGATAGTCTCTGAAGTCCCTACAGGGGGTGTCGTGGTGAGATTCTGGGATTTAGCTGCAACTACTGCTGATATCCGAGCATCGAGTTACTACACAGCGGGTGTTTTGATGACATGGTACAAAGGGGTGTTTTATGTGTTGGATTTAGTAACTGCACAACTTAGTCCTGGTGAGACAGACCAGCTTTTACTTTCAACAGCCATTTCAGATGGGAAAAAGGTATTGGTCAGATGGGAAAAAGAGGA
>JAAHHL010001608.1 GCA_010672185.1 Caldora sp. SIO3E6
TGATTATTAAGAGTAATCTCAAAAGTTTGCAACAGTTGTTTGAAGTTTTGGTAACGAAGAATTACCAAGGTTCCACAACGCCTGTTATCGAACCTCCAGTTTCTGGTGCTGACAGTCAGTTCTTGCCTCCTGTTGAGTCTATCAATACAGCTCGACTAATTCAACAGCCGACTGAGTCAGTGCCAGAGGAGTCGATAATAGCCGCTGACACGGTAATTGAGGAACTTCCTGATACTCAGTTGGGAATCGAAGTAACTGAGTCAGTACCGGAAGAGCCAGTAATAGCAGCTGACACAGTAATTGAGGAACTCACTGATACTCGGTTGGGAATCGAAGTAACTGATTCAGCACCGGAGGAGCCAGTAATAGCAGCTGAGAGTTTAATTGAAGCAGAGGAAAACCATTCAGCAGCAGCTGAGGAGTTCACTCCAACTGCTGAGCAATTTGTAGAGGAGCAGATTTCCCCGCAACAACCAATCTACTCCGAATTAAATTCTTTCCGAGAGCTACCAATCGCTATCCCAGAAACTTCAGATTCTGCCATGGCTCAGGAAGAAGATGAAGATGAAGAAGATGAAGATTGGGCGGACTCTGTTTTGGATTTTATGGAGTCTTTACCAGCAGGCTCTCCTTCGGACGTTGATCCGGAGTGGAGAGACTTAACGACAGAAGACTCAGAGTCAGATTTAGCTTCAGCAGACTCAGAATTGTCCCAAAATTGGGGCTCTCCAACTCTGGAAGAACTCAATTCCTCCTCCGCATCACCAACACCAGAAATCCAGATTTCGGAGTTAGAATTAGATGGGGATTGGGATGATTGGGTAGTCGAAGAGTCTAGTACTTTAACAGATGAATCTGTTAGTGAAGAGCCATTATTGGAGCTTCAAGAAGAATATGATGATTGGGATGATTGGGTAGTTGAAGAGCCCAGTACTTTAACAGATATGCCGGTGGATGATGGGTTGTCATCAGATTTGGATACAGAAGAAAGCTGGAATCTAGAGGAATATTCCGAACCCTTTGCCGCAGGCTCAACAGTCAATGGTTCAATTTCCGAGCTGGAAATCAATGAAGACTGGGATGAGTTTGTAGTAGAGGAACAAAATATTGCTCCGGAAATTCAAGAGCTCGATAGTACTTTTGACTCTTCTACTCTGAGGAACAACCTAACCTCTAAAGACTTAGATTTCTATCCAGCAGGCAGTTCTGATTCAAGAGCTAACTTGGAAAGAGATGTGACTGATGAATATTCAGGATTGTTAGAAGAGTTGGAAGAGTTAGAAGAGTTGGAAGATGATTTAGATTTCTCACCAAAGCCTGTTAATAAAAGAAAGCCACCCAATAACCCTCCGAAGCCAAATAATTGAATAAGTTGGGAACTATCTTTTTTCTCTAGATTTTACCAAAATACAGTTTAAATGTACAACAGCTCAGATGTAGGCTTATGGCTGAGACCAATAAAAAAAACGTTCAAAAACAAGCAGACAGGGATTTACCAGCATCTGTTAACCAAGGTGCTAGTTCTACTTTAGGCAAAACCTTTAATGCATTTGTGGAGTCCTTGGAGCAAGTCCTGGTTGACATCACAGCATTAGAAGTTAATACTATGGTGGTAGAGCGGATTACTGA
>JAAHHL010001609.1 GCA_010672185.1 Caldora sp. SIO3E6
TTGCAAGGTTGTGGAACGCCAACTCTCCCCGGTTGATTAAAGAGGATGGAGTTCCCGAAGAAGAATGGTTAGAAACCTACTGGGGATATATTGTATCCATGGGAAGCACCGAGGGGAATTTACTGGCTTTGCGTAACGCCAGGGATTACCTCAACGGCACAGAACTACAGTATGACCAAGAGGGTGCTGAGGCATTCCTAGCTCAAGGAGGTAGGAATTTCCGCAAAGCAGCAGCAATTCTTTTGAAGTATGTTAAATATCAACAACCTGTCACCTCATCAGACTCTAATGAATTTACTCCCGTACTCTTCTTTTCGGAGTCAACCCATTATGCTGTCACCAAAATTGCCCAAATTCTGAACTTAAAAACCTTTGGAGAAATTGGTAATAGCCAATACCCTGGTCAATGCCCTACCACTAGTGATGGAGTGTGGCCTAGTGCAGTTCCGACTAATGAAGATGACACCGTCGATCTAGATCAACTTGTTCCCCTAGCAGAATTCTTTATTAGGGAAAAGTATCCAATTGCCATTAACTTTAATTATGGTACAACCTGGACTACAGCTTATGACGACGTTGGGGTAGCCTGCGAGAGGCTCATCCCCATTCTGCAAGATGCAGGAATGTATGAACGGGAGGTATCCTATTCAGATGGAACAGGAACTGAGCAAACCCGAATTCGCAATGGTTTTTGGTTTCACGTTGATGGAGCTTTAGGTGCGGGTATAGCTCCCTTTCTGAAAGATACTGAAGAAATTCAGAAGTATCTTAAAGAAGGTGAAACGCCACCAGAACTGCCAGAATTTGATTTCAATTGCACAGATGGTCAGTGCCAAAGAGATATTCATTCTATTGCCATGAGCGGTCATAAATGGCCGGGGGCACCCTGGCCTTGCGGAATTTATATGACCAAGAATAAGTTCCTCATTACTAATAACACCCCTAGTTACGTTGGCTCGTTAGACTCAACTCTAGCTGGCTCAAGAAACGCTTTCTCTGCCTTAATCATGTGGAGCTATTTGGCAAAACGCTCCCATTCAGAGCAGGTGAGTGATGCCTATAATGCTTGGAGTCTGGCAAGCTACGCCTATGACGAACTAGTCAAGCTATACGGACAAGAGTTTGTTACGCGAGCTCCCAATGGATTAGCCGTGATCTTCCCACGACCTAGCATGGAACTGGTAAAAAAATATGCCCTGTCTTCTGAAAGTGATCAGTCACACATTATGATGATGAGGCATGTAACCCAAGAGAGGATTGATGCACTTATTACCGATTTGAAAGCGCAGCCTTCTCTAGAAGCCCAGAAACCAGCTGGTGTTAATAAAATGCAAGAAATCTTGCAGCAAGGCTGGTAAGCTCAGCTCAAAGAGTGACAAAAAAGCTAAAAAAGTTACAGGGTATGGGGTGTGGTGAAAATATGTATGTACATACATTGGTGACAAGTTAAGGTAAAGATGTCGTTGTCAAGGGAGCAGAGGAGCAGAGGAGCGGAGGAGCGGAGGAGCAGAGGAAGAAGAATACAATTTTCCTTAACCCTTGGAGTATTTCCATATATAGGTTTTTTTTAGAACCACTACGCCATATATGGGAGTTGACAAAATGCACTACCTTTTAACTTGTCACCA
>JAAHHL010000161.1 GCA_010672185.1 Caldora sp. SIO3E6
TAGTGCCTATCGCTACTACCGCGCACCGGATTGTCGTTACTGCCACTTCGGTTGTCGGGTTGTTTGTCCTGTTGTGTTGTCTTAGGTGTTAGGTGGTAGGTGTTAGGTGTTAGGTGTTAGGCAATGGTGACAAGTTAAGCGATCGCGCATACGGAAATAAAATGAGTGATCTCGATTCAGGGAAGTATCGGAAACTACTAGTGCAGCTGCTCAAGTATTTCTGCCGCGCTGCACTAGCCTGTGTCAGACTCTTTACTGGCAGGATGCCAGTTCCACAGAAGAAAAATTAATGTCCAAAACAGACAATATAGCGCAATTCAAAATTCAAAATTCAAAAACTGGCATTTGGGGAATTGGAATGTGGAACAGGCTTCTAGCCTGTTTTCAGCTTTACGATAATCAGTCCATGTACACCAGATTTGGCATCAGTAGTGCGAGTATCTTGCTCGCTACCCTTCTAAATTCCCCATTATTATTGCGTAAAATGCCAAGGAACTGCCGACAGGTAAAATAGTTACCAATGGATAATGGATAATTGATCACTAACCAATCCGGTGTAAAGCCTCTCCTTTTAAGGAGAAAAAAGTGCTCTTGAGATTTCCTTATATTCTATCAAGCACGGTTTTAACCTTCTTGTAATTATTCATTATTCATTATCCATTATCCATTATTAATTGCTAAACAGTGACTAAGGCATCATGAGTAATCGCCTCCAAGATCAACGGAAATTTGGGAACTCCCTTCCTCGCTTTGCTTATCGCAGTTTCGCTGTCTTTGCTGGCATTGTCCTATTTTCCCACTCAGGTATAGGTACTGCTATAGTTAGTGCAGCTTCCAACAGTACAGTAGGGCAGATAACTGAACCAGAGGAAGAAGGAGAACTTTACTATACCTTCTTTGACCAAAAGATTCCCTTAACCCAACGAACAAATGCGATCGCGGTTGCTTTTAAACCAGCTCCAAGAGCCAGTGCACGAAGCCTTTCAGCTCCTCAACCCCTCCATTTACAACTACAGCAGGAATTACAAAGAGGTGGTGCTAGTACTCGCAGCCTGAACTCAACTGCTGCTGTTAAAGTAGAAGTTTCTCCCCTGGGAGAAAACTATGCCTTAGTGAATGTTCTGGCATCTAGTCGTAGTGCTTCTGTAAATGTTGAAGAGCAAATCAAACAAAAAAGTTATGTAGAAACCACTCTACCGGTACTATCTCGTTCTCGTACAGCTTCACCATCCCCACCAGAGGAAGTCATTGTACTGCCTAACGAGATAATGCTCAGTTTTGAGCCAGGGATCTCAGATCAGGAAAAGCAAGCTATCCTGGCTAAGCATAACTTAGAAATAATTCGACCAGTACGCTTTACCCAAAATCGCTACTTAGTACGCTCCCAATCTGCTTCGGGAACCAAGGTGCTTAATGTCGCCAATCAACTCAATAATGTGGCTCAAGTACAGTCTGCTACTCCTAACTTTCTTCAATCCCTCCCTCAGCAAGAAGGATTGACGGGGAGATGGGGAGATGGGGAGATGGGGAGATGGGAAGACGGGTCGAGAGGGATTTTCATGCATGGTGGTGAAAAAAATTTTTTCATTGGGACTGCCTTAAAAAATCCCATTACCAGCCTACTTAAAGCAGAGATAACTAAACGGCAACACAACTTCTTCCCCCTGCAATGGCATATCGATAGTGCTCCTTTAACAATTTGCCTCAATCAGCGCTCAGGAAATACAGAGCCTTTGCTGGATTACTTGCAGCAGTGCGGAGAAGATGGTAAGGTACAAAACCAGAAACTAGCTAAGCCGCGAACCGATATTCAAGTTACCGCTGCTTGGAAGAACAGTAACCAAGGTCGCGATGTACTTGTTGCCGTAATCGACAGTTTTCTGGAGACAAGCCACCCCGACTTAGCCGCCAATATCTATCAGGTAGGCAACATTCCTGACAAACTACCCGGTGAAACGAGTGGTTGGGACTTTGTAGAAGAGGATGGGGATACTGGTATTTCTCCAGAAGAGATGCAACTCCTCGGTAGCAAATTCCGAGATGCCTTTCTCCTTGACGATGAAGCATTGCAACAGCAGTATCCAGGAATTTTTGATCGGGTAAGCTTCTACTATTCTGATTACTCAGCTAAAGAGATTGCCAACAAAGTCCGCTCTATCCTGAAAAATCGGCATGTTGCTAGTGAATTTCACGGTACTCAGGTGGCAGGAGTCATCGCAGCACGTCCTCAAGGAAAATCAGGAGTAGTGGGGATAGCACCATCTGCCCAAATATTACCCATCCGCGTCTCCACCATCGGCGTTGGTATTAAACCAGTCCATATTATTGAAGCCATTGGCTATGCTGCCAGTCGCAAAGCAGATGTAGTTAATATTAGCATTGGTTGGGACTTACCGGTGGAGGATATTGCCCATGCCATTGATACTGTATTGAAAGCTGACCCCAAATTAGTAATTGTTGTTTCTGCTGGTAACGATGACTTTGATTCTGTAAAATTCCCTGCATTGGTTCCTGGTGTTGTCGCCGTTGGTGCTACCAATCTCACCGGTAACCGAGCCTCCTACAGTAACTATGGTATAGATAATCCCTTCGGACAAGGGCTAACAGTAGTCGCTCCTGGAGGAGACACCTCTCCTCATTGGCCAATTGGGGGAGTGCTGACTACCAACGGTACTTGGTTACCTGAATTTTGGCAAGGGATTGAAAAACCCCAGCATTGGGGACCAAACCTCGACATCCCAGGCAAATATCGCTGGGTTCAAGGAACTTCCTTCGCCTCTCCTGCCGTAGCCGGAACCTTTGCCTTGATGAAAGGAGAGGATTCAGAGCGCCGTCTCAGCCGAGAGGAACTAATTGCTATCCTGGAAAAAACTGCTAGTTATGAAGGACTAACTGTTAGTGAAGAAGAAATGGAGCTCTACCAATCCCTCAAGGAAGAGTTACCTAGTTCAGTTTCCCCTCAGGAATATTTCTTCGGTAGCGGCTTAATTAATGCTGATGCAGCGGTTAAGGAAGTGAAGCGATTGCAGTGAATTGTTGTTGGTTATTTGTTATTTGTCATTGGTCATTGGTCATTGGTCATTTGTATTGGAGCAAGTGGGAAATACCTAACACCCATTGGTGACAAGTTAAGGTCAAGATGTCGTTGTCAAGGGAGACGCGGGGACGCGGGGACGCGGGGACGCGGAGATGAGGAAGAGAAACCACAATTTTTCTGACTCCTTGGCTATTTCCATATATAGGGTTTGATTAATGTTTTTCCGCTATATATGGTACTTGACAAAATACGCAATCTTTTAACTTGTCACCATTGCCTAACACCTAACACCTACCACCTACCACCTACCACCTACTTATCCTTATCTCCAAATGCAGACATGCCGCTAAATAACATCAGCAAGCCACCGATTAAGATAGCTAGGGCTAATCCACCCGTTACTAGATCTAATACATTTGTCGTTGCCATAACTGATACTACTTTTATGTCCTATAAGCTAAGACGCATTTAAATTGGTTTGTCTTAATCTCCGCGTCCCCGCGTCTCCGCGTCTCCGCGTCAGCATCAATTCACAATTTAAACGCACAACAGCTTATGTTCTACCACATTACTGGAGCATCTACCACCTAAGTTAAGGAAGTGAAGCGATCGCGATGAATTGTTGTTGGTTATTTGTTTCTGGCTTCTTTTTGGCTTCTTTTTGGACTGAAGTCCTACTACTGCTTAAACTCAGATGGGGGTAATTGACAGGAGGGGCCTAATTCAGTACTACCATGTCCTGGAATCTTTTCCAATTTAGTACCACAAATTTTACAGAATTGAGCATCAGCATCATGGGATGAGTAACCACAATTACCACAAGGCAAATCTATTTTATTGGCAGTTTTGAGGAATTGCTTGACTAAATCACTTAATTGCCAAGGAATGAACACAATCCCCGTCATAATCATCAGTAGTGTCAGTAATCTACCAGCTTCAGAAAGAGGAGTAATATCACCAAAACCAACGGTAGTCATAGTGACAATGGAAAAGTAGAAGGCATCAAAAAATGTGCTGAAACCCTCAGGATTTGACCAATGCTCAACTTGATAAATCAAGCCGGAAAAAACAAAAACAATGGTAAATAAAGTAAATATGATGCGGGCAAAAATCAACCCATCTTCAGTACTAATGCGAAAATGGTAAATTTTGAAATCCAGAAACCTAATCAAGCGTAAAATTCTGAACCAACGAAATACTCTAACAAACTGAGTGTTGGTTGCCCCGATAAAAAAAGGGATTATGGCCAGTAAATCTATCAGAGATAAAGGATTAAATAAAAAAGTTATTTTGGTTTCACTACACCAAAAACGGACAAAATACTCTATAATGAAAATTATTAAAATACAACAATCAATACGGTCAATAACAGTTCTTACTGCATGGGGTATAGAGTAGGTGTCTGCTACAAAAATTGCTGAAGATAGCAGAATCAAACCCATGATCAAAAAATTAATCACCCGACCAGTGGGGGTTTCAATATCTTGCAAATAAAAGGCTGTCTTTTTACGCAGCAGGATCCAGTTGGTCATTAGTTATTTGTATTTTATACTTTGCGATCACGCCTGTGGGAAGCGCAAATTTTGCATTAAGTACCTTACTTGTCTACAGTCCAGTCCTCCAATAGCAATCCTGGAACCTGAGAGAAATCCTGATAATTGCGTGTGACTAAAATTGCTCCCATTGATAGTGCAATTGCCGCAATCCGCATATCTTTTTGTAATCGCTTTAGAGACTCATCTTAAATCATCTGCCTTATTTTCTCGCTCTGCTTGCCATTGCGCTGCCATCTGTTCAAATTCGGCATTTCCTTTAAATATACCAATGAACTCTGTCCAGGGATTTTCTTTGTCAGGAGTCTCCAAAGAAACTTCTAAAGGTAAAACTTCAATATTATTTAAGCGATCGCTCACTAATTTTTGAATTGCAACCAATGCTTCCGCACGGGTATTGGCTTCCACTTGGCAATTGGCTAATTCAGCGATTGATGCAATGATCTGTCCTGTTTGAGTTTCTTCTAGCAAGACATGAAGATTAAGAGATTGGGTGGACGAAGGGACAATGTTCATCTTTTTTTTAATTAGACGCTTATTGTAAAATAACAAACAACCAATGACCAATGACAAACAACAAACAACAATTATATTCCATGACTCTTGCCAATCACCCAATGACGACGGAAGAAACGAGCTAGAGACGACTCTTCCAAAGACAAGAAAATGGGACGCCCGTGGGGACAAGTGCGAGGATTTCGAGTAACTTGCCACTGAGCTAACAGCTTCTGCATTTCCGGTAAGCTTAAAGGGGTACCGTTACGGATAGCACTGCGACAAGCCGTAGCTACCTGAGCCGTTTGCAAATCTCCTCCCAAACTAAGTTCTAACAGAGCCTCAGCACAATCATCTCGCTCTTGCAGAAGTGCGGGAGCATTACGTATCGCCCATACCTGCTCCCCGAAGTTTTCGATATCCAATCCTAGCCGCTGTAATTGCTCGACTTGAGCAGTAGTCAGATTACGGAGAATTACAGCTGGTTCTAGGGGAACTAGTTGCCAGCGATCGCATAATTGTTCGTATAAAACTCGCTCATGGGCAATATGTTGCTCTACTAACCACATTCCTGTAGGATGCTCTACCAGGATATACATATTATGAACCTGGGCAACTACCCGCAGTTCCATCAGCCCTAATCCAGTAGTTGGCTCACTGGTTTCTTCTGCTGAAGATTCCCCAGGAACTGCTAGAGCTCCATCCATCTCAGAAGTTTCCTGATAAGAACCCTTACCTACTGAAGCTTTAAGTAATTTCCCTACTCGTTCTGAGGGCATAGCTTCGGAGAAATCAAAGGGACTAATCCGCAAAGCTTGCTCAATAGCTTGAGTAACTTGCTCTTGCCAATACTTCAGAGAATGCAAATAAATCTCGGCTTTGGCAGGGTGGCGATTCCAATCGATTTGGCTGGGGCAAACTTGGAGGTGAAGGAAACAAATCGGGTAGCGATCGCGGGGCAAAGTTCGCGCCATTGCTGATAGAATAGCTTGTTCCAACTCCGGCGATCGTACTAAGCGTTTATTGGTTGCTACTTTTACCCAATCAGGTCGTCTGCGATGGCAACGATCCGGTAAGCCCAATACTAACTCAATTTGAGACTTTTTCTCTCCCCATCTCCCCATCTCCCCATCTCCCCATCTCCCCATCTCCCCATCTCCCCATCTCCCCATCTCCCCATCTCCCCATCCCCTCTCTGGTGTCGGCACTTCTACTTTCAGGTGCTGCAAATCACTGGGGTGCAGCTGACGAATGATCTGGGGCAGAATATTTTGGGAAGTTCTACCAGGACTAAGACTAAACCAAGGACGATTCTGTTGTTGCACCTGCCAAGTTACCCAAGGATGGCATAGGGCAAGGTGCTGAATCGTGGCTTGTACCCCTCGCAGTTGCTGTGCTGCCGAAGGTAATCCCTGGCGACGCACAGGCCAATTACCAAATAAATTAGAAACAGTAACTATTGTACCGGGTGCAATGGCAGCAGCAATTTCCTCGACGGGCTCCCCTTGAGAGTCATAACTAATTCGCCAACCTTCCGTAGTTTCCCTTAGTCTGCTAAAAATCTCTAACTCTGCCAGAGCCGTCAAACTATGTAAAGCTTCTCCACGAAATCCTAAGCTAGTAATCTTCCACAAATCATCACTACAGCGGATTTTGCTAGTACTATGGGCAGATGCTGCTTGTCGTAAATCAGCTAAATTCATACCTGAACCATTATCTGCCACTTGCACCCGCCACTGAGCAGGGCAAACAGATACTGTAATTCTGGTTGCACCAGCATCCAGGGAGTTTTCTACTAGTTCTCGCACCACCGCTGCCAATGAGTCAATCACCTCACCCGCAGCGATGAGATTCACCACTTCCTTGGGTAAAGTTTGGATACCATTGGTCACTAGTTGTTGTTCGGTATATATTTGAGCGCACACTTTTCCCATAATCAAATAATAATAGTGTGGAAAGACTGAGGGTGCAATGCTTGCGCCCCTACATCTTCCAATTCTCAATTCTCTTTGACTCACACCTTGCACTAGTACAAATATACTGAACAACGTCCATCAGAACAATCAATTCTAATACTGAAACCGTCAAATCTTATCACTGTTGCCTCCCTTCACAAGTCAATTTCCGACAGGCGTGCAAGATCTAAGTTTGACCTTCGTGCGATCGCTTCTTCGATATTGAGCAATTTGGAACTAACTGCTGCCCAAATTCTACAGATTTAAATAGTCCTAAAGACTTAATACTTAAGATATAAGGATTAACACTTAATCCTTAATACTGAATCAATACCTGTTATTAACAATAACACTATATATCTAGTTAAATTCCACATCAAATATCACTTATTATCTAAGTAATTTCCACATTATTAAGAAACATAAAAAGGTATTGATTTTTTCAGACAAAGTCATTTAATCTTGCTTTCGTTAGGTGCATAACAAACATTTTTTCAATAGCTTAATAAGACAAATCAATTTAAATGCGTCTTAGCTTAGAGCAATAGGAAGACTTACCAGTGCGCTTTTACTTAAAGTGCATAAACCAGTCACAGTCTTCCCAAGAGCTCAAGAGGAGGGCTTGCCAATGTGCTTTTACTCAAAGTGCATAAATCACTAGTAGCCTTCCCAAGAACTCAATAAGAAGACTTACCAGTGCGCTTTTACTCAAAGTGCATAAATCACTAGTAGCCTTCCCAAGAACTCAATAAGAAGACTTACCAGTGCGCTTTCACTCAAAGTGCAATACTGCTCGGTTAGCGCCTGGAGATCCCCCCTAACCCCCCTTAGCAAGGGGGGAACGAGAGCCCCCCTTTTTCAAGGGGGGTTGGGGGGATCAACTCTTAACCGAGTAGTATTGACTCAAAGTGCATAAATCACTAGTAGCCTTCCCAAGAACTCAATAAGAAGACTTACCAATGCGCTTTTACTTAAAGTGCATAAATCGGTCACAGTCTTCCCAATAGCTTAATAGGATGCTCCACTTTCAGAGCATCTAGTTTGCTTACTTCTTTTATCGAACTCAGGTTATGAGGCAAAGACCATGGAATTCATCGCAGAAAATTTGACGGGATTAACTCCGAACCAGTTCCCACTAGATTTGGGAAATAATACAGATTTAGGACTCAAACCTAATCCAGATCTAGAATCGGCGATGAACTTAATGGGAGTATTGACTCCTGAGTTAGATGTTCCCATCAACCCCATAATTGCTGAGTTTACTCAAGAAGATTCGAGCTTTCTAGATACTGTCTTTAAGCAGGATCAGCTTCAGGGATTTGCTAGTCCAATTAAATCTAACAACTCCTCATTGGGCATAGATTTGCTCACCGGTAATGAGACTACTGATAACTTCTTGGTAGGTGAACCTAGTAGTTATGATGCCCTCACCGGTACAAGTATTGCGGAACAATCCGTTGCTAGGGAAATTGTCTTTATAGACTCAACTGTAGAAGACTATCAAAGCCTGATGGCGGGGGTTGCACCGGGAGCAGAGGTAATATTGCTGGATGCGACACGGGATGGAGTTACCCAAATCAGTGAAGTCCTAGCACAGCGCCAAAGTATTTCTGGTGTTCATATTGTCTCCCACGGCGGGCCAGGAAGCCTACAACTGGGAACCGCAGAGTTGAGTCTCGATAATCTGGGTAATTATGCCAACACCCTCCAAGGCTGGGCTGATGCCCTAACGGCAGGGGCAGATATTCTCTTCTACGGCTGTGACTTAGCCGCTGGAGCAGTAGGTACAGCCTTTGTACAGCAGCTCAGTCACTTGACTGGGGCAGATATTGCCGCTTCCCATGATTTGACGGGAAGTGCTGCTTTGGGTGGGGACTGGAATCTGGAGGAAACTACGGGAACCATCGAGTCAGCAGTAGTTTTCCAAAACGGTGTGATGCTCAGTTACGGTTCAGTCTTGGCGAGTTTCACCGGTAATCAGACTATTAATAGCGCCACGTTTAATGAGGATGTGGTGATCAGTGGTGATGTGGTGCTCAATGTCACGGGGGATTTTACCATTGGCGATATTGGTAAGATTGTTGGGGATGGCACAGGGCCTCTGGATAATCTTACCCTCAAGGTAGATGGAGCCGTTACCATTGGTGGCTTGATTGGTGGGGGTGGTCTTCTGGATCTGGCGATCGAGGCTACCACGATTAATATTCTAGAGGACGTTACCATTTCCAGTCGTCAGGTATTAGGTAACGATTTCCTCAATAGTAACTCCATCGCTAACTCTGGAGATTTAACCTTCAATGCCTCGACAATTACCCTGGGCAGTGGGGCTCAACTCCTAGCTCAAGTAGAAACGGGGAGTGGTTTCCAAGCAGGGAATATTAACCTCAACGCTAGGGAAGAGAAGAATACTACAGGAGGGGATAATCTTCTCGGTGAAATCTTCAACTCAACCACTGTAGAGGCAGGGGTTGAGATTAATAGTGCCACCTTATTGGGACATAACATTACCATCGACTCCCAAGCAGACTTAACCACATTGGCGGAAGGACAATCGGATGATGTCGCCATCGATGGTGTTCGAGTTGAAGCTAATGCTCAAGCCCAAGTCGCAATTACAGGTAATTCCCGCATCGAGAGTTCCGGCAATCTGACCATTACAGCAGATTCTAAGGTTGATGCCAAAGCCCTAACAGAAGCCAAAGCTAGTGGTGATACAGCCCTCGATGCTGCCATTAGCCTTGCTGAAATTGAGAATTCAGCGATCGCGCAGATCTCAGGCAATACCACATTATCTACCACAGGAGATCTGCAATTATCAGCCCAAACTGATACCAAAGTAGAAACCACTGCCAACGGTACAGCGGGTGGAGAGAATGCAGCCGGGGCAACGGTAGCAGTCGCCTCCATTGAAACGATTACCGAAGCCTATATTGATGACAATGTTGCCATTACCCAGGCAGCCAATATTGGAGTCGCAGCTACCGCTTTAGAGGATTTCGACACCAAGGCAACTTCCACCGCAGGGGGGGCTAGTGAAAACAGTACGGAAACTCAACAACGGCTGCAAGAAAACAATGCTGCTACCAGTGACGGTGAGATAAGTGTTGCCGCAGCCT
>JAAHHL010001610.1 GCA_010672185.1 Caldora sp. SIO3E6
CATCTTCGCTGCTTTTTTTGTCTCGATATTTTCTTGACCATTTCCCTACTACTTCTCCCTGAGCAAACCCTTTGGTCTTGGTTATTTTCACGCCTTTAAAATAAAAACTAACTCCTGAATTGGGAGCCAAATATTTTAATTGCTTCCAAATATTTTGTTCTATTTCTATATATTCATTCTTTTTCAAGCGCAAACAAAAGTAAGTCTCTGCCTGCTCTCTCAGCCATTGAGCCAATCCCACAGAACAAAATTCCCTATCCCCCAATACTACTTTTTTATAATTACTAAAAAGAGGTAAGACCTTAGCTAATATTTCTTGTTGTTCCAGAAAATTACTTGCTCCTTTTTTTTGGAGTATTGTTACATAAATAGGAATAGCTCTTTTTTGATAAATTATACTTACGAATAGAAGATTAACTCCAGTCCATTCAGTTCTATCAATTGCTAAGTAAAGTACAGACAAAGGTGAAAAAGTTAAGGATAGCCAAATTGATAAAATTGGAAACCAAATTGAACTAAAACTCAACTGAGATAGAGATAAAAATCTTGGTATTTTCTTTCTTCTACTTTCTCTCTAAAATTGGGCTAGGAAATTTATTCGCTAATTCCTCAATGGTTGATATTTGATATTTTTGTAAGAGTCCAATTATAATCAAAACAATCAAATATTCTGACCGTTTTAACCTATTTTTTAGAGTTGATTTGTAGAAGGAGGGTAACAAGGCACTCATTGTCATCAGTGAGTAATTATTGAGAATGAAACCAGTATTTTAGAATACCATAAGATGCCTCAAAAGTTTATTAAGTAAAGGGTTGAGCCCTTGTTGTCACCCCGTCAGGGCTTGGTGGGCTGCAATGATTATCATCAGAGATGAAGAATTTAGCTATTACTTAGAACTAAATAAAAACTATCGCAGAAAACCAGATTTTGGGCTTCCATATAGTTATTTGTACGATTGGATTGATAATATTTCTGAGCAACAGAATCTTAATCAGGTTAGATTTGTTTTAGGAAGATTAAAAGGCGGGATTGAAGTCTTACCTTCTATTGATTCTGATTGGTGGTAATATAAGTTTTGCTTGATATCAGATATCGTAGAGTCTAATTGCTTCTGCTTTAGTTTAGTCAAACCCAATGCCAATTCTCTCTGTGTTGGGTTTCGCTTCTCCTACGGAGACGCTACGCGAACGCTTCACCCAACCTACAAGATTTAGTCCACGCTTTGTGGACTTGAGCTATTAGCCAGGGGTTTGAACCCCTGGCGGCTAAAGCAATTGGTGCAAAATTTGAGTTAAACCGACAATTTTAGTCTTGGCAAGTCACTACAAAGCAACAAACTAATCAAGCACCTCCCCGCAACTTATCCAACACACTACGATCCTCCAAGGTAGAAGTATCTCCAGCCACTTCTTCCCCTGCTGCCAAATTCCGCAACAAGCGCCGCATAATCTTCCCTGAACGAGTTTTCGGCAGGGCATCGGTAAAGCGAATTTCACCAGGACGCGCGATCGCACCAATCTCTCTGACTACATGTTGCTTAAGTTCTTTTTGTAGTTCCTCACTAGCATCAATACTACCACTCATCAGGGTTCGCGATCGCGAAATATCAAGCCACACAGTAGTGC
>JAAHHL010001611.1 GCA_010672185.1 Caldora sp. SIO3E6
TTGTATCAAAGGGTTCAAAAAGCTGGCATTGTTGTGGAAAATCCCTGGGTAATCTTCAAGCTGAAAGCTGACAGCTGACAGCTGAAAGCTCAAAACTGATAGCTAATGACTTATTCAGCAAACCCTAGTTACCTCAGGGGGTGAGGGTCGATACTTGAAAATTAAGCCTGGTGTCGCGTGTTGGGTGTAGGGAAAAATAGAATAACGGTTCTTCAGGAGATATTATGCTAAATTATCACAAATACAATCAAAAAATACTGCTGCACAATAATTTTAAGCATTGTGCTCTCATTTAGAAGAAAAAACGCATTATCAAAAAGCTCAAAGCCATACAGGATAGTAATCTTAGCCAATAAAAGCTATTAGTTTAGCATAATATGTCCTGAAGAACCAGAAATGCTTTGGCTCGACCTTGCCAAACAACGAGCCGCTGCATACGACTACATCGGAAAATCACCTGAGAAAATATTGGACTTTTTTGGCAAACATCTTGATTAATGAAGGCTTTGCTAGGTACTGGTAGCTTCTTGATAAAGCGATTTTTGACAATAATTGTACCCGCAATTTGGTGCGTTACGCTGCGCGACGATGGTGGCGAAATATTGCTTAACATTTTGAAAGCCTTGATACCGATGGCGAACTTAACACCTGGAAATAAATTCTCCAATTTACTTGAGATATGATTGTTCTCCCTCAGCTTCCTCAGCTTCCTCAGCTCCCTCAGCTCCCCATTTTGTAAACAAACATGAATTTCGCCACCAGCATCCGCTGCGCTAACACACCCTACGATAAATAGATTTTTCTTGGAAATTACCTAACCTATCGTGTTGATTAACCACCGCACCAATAACTGCAATCGCTGGTGCTTCAAACCCAGTCTCCTCGACTTGTGCAACAATTGTTGCTAGAGTACCGATTAATTGCTCCTGTTCTGGTCGCGTCCCCCAACGAATCAGAGCTACCGGTGTTTGAGGGCTTCTTCCTGCTACTGTCAATTGCTGAACAATATTAGGTAGATTGTGAACTCCCATGTAGATTACAATGGTCTCTGAGCCCTGAGCGATCGCTTCCCAATTGATTGTGGGTCGATATTTACCGACCATCTCATGACCTGTAACAAAAGTTACCGAAGAACTGTACTCTCGATGGGTCAGAGGAATGCCTGCGTAAGCTGGGGCTGCAATTCCAGAGGTTACCCCAGGAACCACTTCCACAGGTACTCCAGCCTTGACTAGATCTTCCATTTCCTCGCCACCGCGACCAAAAACAAAGGGATCACCTCCCTTCAGTCGCACCACTACTGCATGGGTATGAGCTTGTTGAATTAGCAGTTGAGTTGTTTGTTCTTGTAATAGAGAATGACGACCCCGACGTTTCCCAGCGTGGATTTGTTCCGCATGGGGGTTAATCATTGCCAAAATTTGCGGACTAACTAGAGCATCGTAAACTACCACATCAGCGCACTCTAGCAATACTTTTCCTTTAAGAGTGAGTAAGCCGGGGTCTCCAGGTCCAGCACCAACCAAATACACTTTACCCAAACATTTTGACTGATTCATCTGAAGTTAACGTTGCTTCGTACTGGATAACATTAGACTTTATTGGATTAATTTCAGAGTATTGAGG
>JAAHHL010001612.1 GCA_010672185.1 Caldora sp. SIO3E6
TACCAGTGGAGAGTCACTTTGACACAGATAAATCACTACTTGCCGCATCTGTTTTTGGGGAAAGCGACGGTAAACCCGCAAGCGATAATCCATCATCCGAAAGGGAATATCTGGTTTCGGTTGAGTTTGGAACTCTAGATGAAGCACCATATTTTCCGACTGTAGCAGAATCAATGAATCAGCACGGATCGGTTCGAGGGAAAGTTCTGTGGGACTTAACTGAGTCAGGGTAATCGGTTTTCCGAGCAACCAACGGGTAAAGTCGAGGGAGAATTGCTCAGCCAGAAATTTGCAGACGTTGTCAAACAAGGCATTAGCTCTTAAAGGTTAGATGTTAAGTTACCACCAAAACCAATCACTCAAGATTTTGTATTAGAGTAAAGAAACCATGAGCAACCTTCCTATAAAAGTAGACTATTAATAAGTAAAAAAGCCTAACACCTAAACCCGCGATCGCGTCTTGTATTTTCACCCATCTGTGGTTCCCTTCAAATTATCCAGATATGATATTACTTTGCCGCGATCGCTCAATATAAAGCTTAGTTGGTTGATCCTGCTCATTCTGTTGCCATAACTCCTCAAACACCGACTGAGCCTCAGCAAATTCTTCCTGTTCAAATAATTCTACTCCTCGCTCAAATTCTTTTCTAGTTCGCCTCTTAAACTCCTTGAGCTGATCATCATCTCCCTCATAGATTTCCAACACCGCCACTGGAACTGTTTTCCCTTTCACTGTGACTCTACCTAAAAACCGGTGGCTATATTTTTCTGGTTCCTGCAACTTGGAAAGAGTTTGCTCACTGACCAGAATGCCAGCTCCGTAGACTTTAGTCAAACCTTCTAAGCGAGAGGCGAGATTCACCGCATCGGCAATTACCGTACTCTCCATCCGTTGCTCTTCCCCAATCGTACCTACCATCAAACTACCAGTATGCAAGCCAACACCGATGGCAATTTTGGGGTAGTTTTGAGCTAGGCGTTCTATATTAAATAGGGAAACTTGCTTTTGCATCTCAATTGCTGCTTGAATAGCATCATCAGCGGTTTGAGGAAACAGTGCCATCACTGCATCGCCAATGTATTTATCAATAAAACCTCGGTGATTACGAATTACTGGTCCTACTCTTTTGAGGTATTGGTTGAGAAAATCAAAATTCTCCTTAGGAGACATACTTTCGGAAAGGGTAGTAAAAGAGCGAATATCAGAAAACAGCACTGTCATTTCTTGCTGCACTTGATCCCCTAGTTGCACATCCACAATACTTTCCCTATCCATAAATTTCAGGAATTCGTGAGGCACAAAGCGACTGTAGGCAAGGTTGATTTTCGCCAGCTGGATATGGATGCGCATCCGTGCCAGTAGTTCATTTTTGGAGACTGGTTTAGTCAAATAATCATTAGCACCAGCACTAAATCCTGCCACTAAATCGGAGACTTGATTTTTCGCTGTTAATAAGACGATGGGCAATTCTGTCGCCAGAAACTTTTTACGGAGTGCTTGACAAACCTCATAACCCGTCATTTTCGGCATCATTACATCCAGTAACACTAAGTCTGCAGGCCTGAACTCCAGTCACGGAACGGTGGCCACTCCTTATGCCGTCTTCTGCTTGAAAAAAAAAAA
>JAAHHL010001613.1 GCA_010672185.1 Caldora sp. SIO3E6
CCCCAATGCTGGGTTATCAGTCTCTTTGAGCACTTCCAGCAAGCTATCTAAAGCAGGTAAACCGACAACTCCTAAAGCCATTGCCGAAGCAATATAAACGACGGGATTATAGTCGTTGAGGGCTGTTTTCAATGCCTCGATTCCTTCAGTGGGGAAGGGAACCTCTGGATAGTTAACAGCGACCTGAGCAAGTGCCTTAGCACAACTACTGCGAACAGTTCCATTATCGCTGTTGAGCAAAGCATCTACTAATGGTGGCACGGAATCTACACCAATTGCCCCTAGTGCCTTTACCGCTGCTCGTCGGTAGGTTGTATCCTCTTGATCCAAAACAGCCATCAAGCGAGGAATTGTGTTTTCATCGCGGGTTTCCACCAACTCCCAGGTTGCCCGTTCTCGCAGATTAGGATTAGGGTGTTTCAGTTGCTCAAATAAAGACTCTTGTGCCATCGTTATTGTGGAGAGGGTTCCGGTTCTGACTAGAGCTTGCTGCTATATTTGTGGAGACTACAACAGCAAAGTTATCAATGGATAATTGATAATTGATAATTGATAATTGGTTAATATCGTCTAAGACCTCTTCAAAAATGCAAGAAAATAAAAAAATATTTTCCTTAAATTCAATCCTCTTCTTTCAAGGATAGGTCATTATCCATTATCCATTGTTCATTATCAATTATTGAATGCTTTGATTTAACAACCGGGGGACTCTTAGTCCTTAGCTTACCCAACATTAGGCAAACAACGAACTGAAAGTCCCCCAGTTTTCAATTAAGACTAACTATTAGAGTCAATCCTAGTTACTAGGACAAGGAGTTGATTACATAGTCGAGGAGAGTATTGTACTCAGTCAAGGCTTGAGCAGACAAGTCGCGAGGAGCACAACCACGATTACGAGCGTAGCTTAGAGCTTCAACATAAGGAGCGGTTGGCAGACCCAAAGCACGATAAACTTCACGCTGACCAGCAATACCCCACTCATCCAGAGGACCGGTACCACCAACAACTAAGGAGTAGTTGATCAAGCGTAGGTAGTGCTTGATGTCACGCGCACACTTCTCTTTGAAGGTAGGAGTAGAGTTAGCTTCACCAGCATCATTCAGGTAAGGATACTTTTTGATGCAAGCATCATAAGCTTCTTTAGCAACAGCGTCGATGTTGCCAGCTAGCTTTTCAGCAGCTTCTAGACGAGCTTCAGCGCGTTGGATAGAACCTTGTACGGACTCTAAATCGGAGGAGCTGGGGAAACGTCCTGCAGCATCGGCAGCGGCAACTACTGTGGTAACAACTGATTTCATGTCTTTAGGATCTCGAAATTGGACTTGATTTTAGATGAAACTTTCCATTGCTTGGCTAATCGTGACTGACGAGATGTCAATTGACCGATTGCCAAAATGTTATGGCACTTAGAAAATTGATGCGATTAGCTAAGAGCGGAAATTACGCGATCAAAATAGCCACCAGCTTCAGAAACTAGGCTGGCACATTTGTCAGCAGTAACTGTGCTTCCCATTTTGCGTAATTTCTTGCCTGCACGAGCTTCACTGGGCTCATCTTTGATGTGAGCAGCAGCTTGAGCTTTCATGATACCTACAGCACGAGCAGTAGAAGTGGTGGGAACA
>JAAHHL010001614.1 GCA_010672185.1 Caldora sp. SIO3E6
CGCTTTTTCATGGCTGATGATGACGGAGAACCGTTAGAAATTGTCCTTTACTCTCAAAATCCCGTTGAGCTTGAGCCGCCAACAACCCCGGCTAGGACTACCGATGAGGAGGAGGATGATTGGGAAGCAAAGGGAGCAGCAGATGTAGCGATCGCATCAATGCAACAAGTCCACAAATACATCCGCTTCTATACTAAGTATGCCATCGGAGCATTCAAAGAGTTTTCGGCAGCAGAAATTGAGGAAATGAGTGTTAAATTTAATCTAAAAATTGCCGGTAAAACAGGTCTACCGATGCTCGCGGAAGGTTCAGCCAGTGCTGATTTTGAAGTCTCAGTCAAATGCAAGTTCCCCAATAAAAAGAAGATATAATACCAAATCCGGTTCTGTTGAGTTATGTGAAAAATAATTCAAAGTCCCCCAGAATTGGGGGATTTAGAGGGCGAAGTAACAGGTTTTTTCTCAACCAAATTTAGGTTTAGGTTATCGATTACGGGACATCACTAACAACTGTACCAATTGAAGGACTGCATACAGAGCAGTTGCCACATAAGTGAAAGCCGCTGCCTGTAGAACCGCTTTTGCTCCCTTATTTTCTTCCCCTTGCAGAATTCCCATTTCATCAATCAGCTTGAGAGCTCGATTAGATGCATCAAATTCTACTGGTAAAGTAACGATGTGAAAAGCAATAACAGAAGCAAAGAGGATAATTCCCAGGTTGATAAACACGGAAGAAATCGAACCCATTGAGCTAAGAAAGATACCGCCAACTACCAACATTGGACCGATTTGGGAACCGAGGTTGGCAGCGGGTACTAAAGATGCCCGTACATTCATAAAAGCATAGCCCCGTTTGTCCTGCAAAACATGACCACATTCGTGAGCCGCCACTGCTGCTGCCGCTAGGGAACTTGAGCCATAGATTCCTTCCGATAACCGCACTGCTTTGGCACTAGGATCGTAGTGATCGGTTAACTCTCCTGCCACAGGCTCCACTTTAACATCTGTAATGCTCATCTTGTGCAGAATTGCCTGAGCCACTTGTGAGCCTGTCATGCCTAAACTGGAGGGAATTTGAGCATAACGTTGATAAGTGCCTCGTACTTTACTCTGAGCCAAGAACATAAGTAGCATTCCTGGGATCAGCAATAGGTAAGACCAATGGAAAAACATAAGTTGATTGATAGAGTACTAGGGATAAATTGAACTACAAGCTCAAAGGGCAAGATTCCAGATTCTAGTTCAGATTTACTCAGATGCCTGACGAATTAAGCTAATGCAGCCTATAAGAGCTTGCGATCGCGTTCTTTCTTAATTTTATGCTATTCTTGATGTGGTAATTTGCTTAAAATTCAATCCCAGTCTGCGGTTGCCCTCATCCCTCTTAGGGTAGGAAAGAATGTTAAACGCTGACCCAATTCGTGAGTTGTTAGTTGTTTATATTTCTTCACACACAACCAATAGCACACAACACAAAATTTCCATACCTCTTAGTTAGGCTGGGCATTAGTTAGCATTTTCCAGGATCTGGAGGAATGCTATATCAGAGTAAGGTAACTTTGATCAACAAGATGGACGGAATATTTTCTCAAATAAACCCGGGTGATGTTATT
>JAAHHL010001615.1 GCA_010672185.1 Caldora sp. SIO3E6
TCCAGTTTAAAATTGGTTTAACTTACGTTCATGCCTACGATGGCAGGAACATAACTCCGACAAATCCCACAGATAGATTCGTTTTCGGTGGTACTGGTACTGCCTTCGCCAATAACCCTTGGGTAGCTGCTGGACTTGGGCGTACACCAGTAGTAAGTAACTCTTATGGGGCAGAAGCTTCCTTACGATTTAACCCTAATCTAGTGCTCAATGGTTGGGTAGGCTATACTGATGCTCGCTTAATTGAGGTAGGCGATGCCGACATTTGGAACTTTGCCGCAGGTTTAGCTTTACCGGATATCGGGAAAAAGGGTAACTTGGGGGGCATCTTTTTCGGTGCAGCACCAACCCTCCGAGGACTTGTCGCTCAAGGAAATACCGTACCCTTAGCTCGGGATTTTGCCTATCACTTTGAAGCCTTCTACAAATATCAGGTAACTAAGAATATCTCGATCACTCCTGGTTTTATCTGGCTACTGAATCCTAACCAAAACAACAACAACGACGATACCTTCATCGGTACACTGAGAACGACGTTTACTTTCTAAGAATTTGTTATTGGTCATTCGTCATTTGTCGTTTGTCGTTTGTCGTTTGTCGTTTGTCGTTTGTAGGGGCGCACCGACGTGCGCCCTTACTATTTGGAGAAATATAGCAATTAGGACAAGGGGCTTAAGCCCCTTGTTATAGCAGTACGCACGCTTGGTTAGGACAACTCTTACTTCTAAAACCTTGTTAGAGTCAACTTCTGCCTTGGAGCCCTCTGCTTTCTGACTTGCGCGTAGCGCTATAACCTGCTTTACCTGAGAATGTCTTAACCGCCCTGGCAACTGCTATAAGATACACCTCTTGCATAAATCCGGTCAGGGCGTAGCATTAGTGAAACAAAGCTTTGACTTGATGGGTAGGTAGCGCCAATGCTAGTCTTTTAGACACAATTCTTTACTTTTGCAGCGGATTAAATTCTAATCACTTTTAATGCTCTTGTCAAGATCACTTTTAGAGCACCCTCTGCTGATCCTGTACTGATCTAGCCAAATCCCTGCCAATCACAGATGATCAAAGTAGCTTAGTAGTCAAACTAAAACTATTTAGAAACGGTGCAAATACAATGATGACGATAATTGATGTACTGCTTGGCAGAGATAATTCAGTATTAGCACGTAAGCGTCGGGCTTATGGAAAACCCACCAAATCTACACGGCAGGTAGTTAGGGAAGCAAGAGAGCGGGCTGGGCTCAATATCAGTGAATTTAATGCTAAATGGAAAATTGCCAGTGCTGGACACTTGAGCAAAAACAAAAAACAAAAATTGCTCAGAGTATCTCGATTTCTCAAGCAATAGCGGCTCCCATAGCTCGCCTCGTTAATCAATCCAATGGCCGATCAGTAAGATGTGAAGAGAATTCCCCCGTTATCCTGGTGACGGGGATTTTTTTTGATACCCTTAGGAGGGTGAGCGAAAAAAAGGGTGGGGAGTGGAGGAGCGGAGGAGCGGAGGAGCGGAGGAGCGGAGGAGCGGAGGAGCGGAGGAGCGGAGGAGCGGAGGAAGAAGAGAGAACTGATAATTTTTGGATACAACGCTCAATAAATCCCACCCAAAATTTCGTA
>JAAHHL010001616.1 GCA_010672185.1 Caldora sp. SIO3E6
TCCTGCCTCCTGCCTTCTGCCTCCTGCCTCCTGCCTCCTGCCTCCTGCCTTCTGCCTTCTGCCTCCTGCCTCCTGCCTCCTGCCTCCTGCCTCCTGCCTCCTGCCTCCTGCCTCCTGCCTTCTGCCTTCTGCCTTCTGCCTCCTGCCTCCTGCCTTCTGCCTTCTGCCTTCTGCCTTTCTTTGTTTCAAAATAGGTAACGGCAACCACTAACAGTGATTTGGTCTCTTACTCTAAAACTATGCGCTCTACTGTCAAGACGCCAACACCAATACCTCTGTGGGAGCAATTGCCCTTAGCTCAAGCCCCCAACTCAGTCAAGCTGGACAATATTAAAACCCAGCTAGATTTGATTTTACTGGGACTAGAAGCTTTAGCAGGCATTGGTTCTGAGGAAATACTACGAGCAACAACTGACTTGAAGTTAGAGTCAGTAGTCACTGACAGGGTAAATTTGTGGCGTTTGCGTCAGTCTAATCCTATGCGTAAAAGTTCGGGAGGGCGAAAAAAACTGGATGTAGAAGAAGCGCGATCGCTCGTTCTGATTATCTGTCATCTTGCCCAAGAGCATCAGGAACTAATCCGCCGTGCTGTTGCTCTACTGGAACAAACAGCAGAGCAAAACAGCGAACCACACCGCACTGCCCTGTTGGGAAACTATCTTGATAACTTCAGCAACACTTACCAAGAGCGCATGGAGCAACGAGAAAACCTATCAACTGCTCAGCTAACCCAGCTAGCTTTAAAACTGTTGATTGATTTGCTATTCTATAGCAGCCCCAATGGTCATCGGCGTCTCTGGTTAGCATTGCTGGGTCGAGGAGCTTAGTAGGGATCAGGCAATGTTAGAGGTATGGGAAGCAGGGGGAATGTGCTTGGTGTAGGAGGTAGATAAGGGAACTTCGATTCTCAATTCTCAATTCTCAATTCTCAATTCTCAATTCTCAAATAACCATGCCTTTTTTTAATTCTGTTGAGCGAAGTTACACCCCACCTACCTGCACCCTGAAAATTAGGGCAAAAAGCTCACCCTTGTCTCGCTGGATGGGACAGTCGGTACTGAAAGAATTAGGCTTTGAGCTGTCTTTCGACGATCCCAGAAAAACTCAAGACCAACAGGTGACACTCCAGGGGAACGGAGCAGATCTGGAAATGTTATCGGAGGCGGTTAACAGCTATGTGCAGAACTTGTTGGAATCCTCAGCAAGTTCAATGCCGTTATTATTGCCCATGACTAATGGTAACCACGAGCAGAGTTCTCTGGCTTTAGCTGAGTCTAGTGTCACTCCCTCCACATTGTTAGTAGATAAAGAATCTGAAGAAGCACTTGACAAATTCAACGATTCATCATTAGTCCGCAGTTTCCCCTCAAACCCCAAACTGCTAAGTCTGAAATCCCCGACTCCCTTTTCCCCCATTTACCTACAACCAAAAGGCTTAGTCGCCCATAATCTGTTTCTCGGTCAACTGGCTACCCAGGAGTCAGGACCAGTTATTGAACTGACGGTGTTGCAGCTCTTCGACTTAGCCACAGCTTTGGAACAATATGCTAGTCAGGTTGTCGCGTTACCTGCCCTGAGCCAATCTGAACAGCAAGGTTTACCCCCTTAGA
>JAAHHL010001617.1 GCA_010672185.1 Caldora sp. SIO3E6
TCACTGCACACATTGCCAAGCTTGTTGAAAGTCGTCAATGGGTAAAGTGGTGAGTAACAACCAACGGATAGGTTGACTACCATCAGCCGGTTTCTCAGTCTCTTCTACCAGTAGTACGTTAATTTCTACTGGCTGAAGATTGTGAGGTTTGGGGTGATGGGTGAGGCACTTCCAGAGTGACTCTCATCCCTTGGATTTGCAATGTTGCTTGACGAGCTGGACGTTTGGGATTACGCTCTAAGCTGATGGTCATTTTACCTAAAATTGGTCTTTGTTCAATCATCGGCACAAGATATCCCATTTCCTCTTTCACCCTGCGGTTATACTCTCCTCGAATCAATAATTCGCTATTGCCACAGCGCTTTTGGGCGAACAACTCAAAGATATCAGCTTCACGATCTGCAACATGTATGAGCTTAACTTTTTCGGTTAATCCTTCCTCTGCTCCTTTAACTGTCTGTAACCATCGATAGCTTTCTTTTTCAAGAATAGGTTTTTTCTTGCGTTCTTTTTTCTTTCCACTCCTGTCCTTTCTTGTCCAGCTCTGCTGATGTAGCAGTCCCAATGGTTCTCCAGTGGCACTTACTGCTATACAACTATGAACAAGGATTCCTTGTTGAAGAGTCTGATTGATATATCCCAAACCAATGGTAGCTTCATGTGTAGTATACTCCAAGTCCGTCGTATCCTGTATTGCCAACACTACTCCTGCTTCCACACATCTGTTCACTACACCTTCCCTGTGTGAAGCCAATATTTGTGTTTTTTTCACTTTCTCATTTGACCAAAATCTGTAGATACTTTGGCTATTGTTCGCATTACCACTCGAAGAGTGGTACTGTTTCTCCTGGATGTTCACTTAAGAGCAACAGCGTCTTTCTCAATCTTTTGGCATGGCGTATGTCCTGAAAAATTTAGGATTTATTTCCTGGCTGATCCAATCCTTCATTGGTTCTTCTTCATCCCCTGATGGACTTTTTCCTCTGATACTCTCACAACCTGAGCTTCGCTGTCCACTACGTGCGAACACGATTTTCCGGTGGATAGAGAGAAGCTCTTGTAAATGTTGATACTACCACTGGGAAAGATTGGGCGGCGCAGCGGAGGTCTTGTTGCGCTCCCTACAGCATCTTGCCACGCCAGTACAGTGTTTGAGGGGAGCGGCTTCAACCCGCCCAATAAGCGCGAAGCGGTTCCCAGTGGCGATAGCTTGAGTACAATTATTTGAAGCGATCGCATTTGTGGTTTCGCGATCGCATTTGTGGTTTCGCGATCGCATTTGTGGTTTCGCGATCGCATTTGTGGTTTCGCGATCGCATTTGTGGTTTCGCGATCGCATTTGTGGTTTCGCGATCGCATTTGCGGTTTCGCGATCGCAGTCTAGTCTAATAATGACTCTGACCACTCCTCTCCCAATGCTTACCTAAATCCTAGTCTCTATCACCGTTTCGACTACTTTTGCCTAATGGATAGCTTATTAAGGCAGGGCTGTTTCATTCCCAGGGAAGCGTAGATTGTCAAGGGGAAAATCAATGAATTTCGACCCGCAGATTGACAATTTTGACCAGGTAAACAAGAAATTGGCAGCTAAAATTGAGTGTTTAGGGC
>JAAHHL010001618.1 GCA_010672185.1 Caldora sp. SIO3E6
CGCATTAATCGCAACCCTGTAGGGGTGGAAAGCGTAGCATGGTGCGTAGCAGCATAGCATTCGGGGGATAATCTCTCCCACATCACCAGGATCATTGTATCCGAATGCTTCACCCTGAGCACGTTATATCAAATCCGGTAGAATAGTTACACTTGGGTGACAATAAGGCAGAGGGCAGAAGGCAGAGGGCAGAAGGCAGAGGGCAGAAGGCAGAGGGCAGAAGGAAAAGAGGAGAGTTGCAAGGTTGAAGGATACGATAAGTGTTTAGCCGGATTTGATATTACCCTTGGCGCGTTAAGTATTCTTGCGTAGCGTTTTTTTTGACATTCGTGTCACTTGTTGGTATTCTTTTACATAATGGAATAGGTGTGCGCCTGTAGGGTCTGAATTTGATAATTTAGAATACCACAATGGGTTTATTCTCAATTCCCAATTCCCAATTCCCAATTCCCAATTCCCAATTCCCCATTCCCCATTCCCCATTCCCCATTCTCAATTCTCAATTCCCACCGGCTGACAATCTTGATTGCGTTGAATCTCTATTTCTATCACCTCATCTAGGGTAATTTCTTCTCCACTAGAATTGATCACTACAGCTGGGGTAGTTATACAAGCAGACTCCTCTAATCCATACTCTGGCAACTCTTCTAATACTGATTGCCAAACCGGGGTAAAGTCGGGGTTGTTGTTAGTAGTAGAATCATTAGTGACTATCGCTGGAGTGACTATCGCTGGAGTAACTACCACTGGAGCAGCAATATTAGTCAAATCGAAGTTAACCTCAGTAACTCCGATAACATTAGCTCCTATTTGATAGTCTCCTCCAATCGAGTTAGCAATTGCGGTTGTGCTAACTAAACCTTCAGTATTAGTGGTTAAAGAGATACTACCGAAACTGGCACTGGCTCCTGTGCCGGGAGCAGTGAGGGTAACGGTTACCCCTGGTACTACATTACCGAATTCATCGGTAACTTGGATTTGCAAACTATCCGCAAAAGCTGTGTTGACATCGGCACTCTGATTATTGCCGGTTAAGATATTTAAGATAGCCGCCGCACCAGGATTATTGGTGAGCTCGAAGTTAACCGTATTAAGTCCGGTGGAGGTTGCTGCCACTCGGTAGTCTCCGGCAATGGTGTTAGCGGTAGCTGTAGCAGTAGCAATGCCTGAACCATCGGTAGTTAAAGAGATATTATCCAAACTGGCACCGGGTCCTGTGGTGGGAGCAGTGAGGGTAACGGTTACTCCTGGTATGACATTGCCGAATTCATCGGTAACTTGGATTTGCAGATTATCAGTAAAAGCTGTGTTGACAGTAGTGTTCTGGTTATTGCCGGTTAAGATATTTAAGATAGCCGCCGCACCAGGATCGTTGGTGAGGTTGAAGTTAACCCCAGTAAATCCGGTGGCAGTTGCTGCCACTTGGTAGGTTCCAGCGATGGTATTAGCAGTAGCTGTAGTGCTTTCGGTAAGACCAGAAGCATCGGTGGTTAGGGTAGTATTACCTAAACTGGCATTGGCTCCTGTGCCCAGAGGATTGAGGGTAATCTCAATACCGGCAATGGGAAGAGGTTTATCCTCAAAGGTTTCCACCACCTGGACTTGC
>JAAHHL010001619.1 GCA_010672185.1 Caldora sp. SIO3E6
TGTATTCCCCAGAGGCATTCACTGCCCTTGGGGATAGCGAGTTGTGGCGTTCAACCCCTAAAGGTTAATCCCTTAGAAAGAGTTGGATAGATTTGACTACATCTGTCTATTTTAACTTTAACGCTTAACTTGGCTTAATTGTATGATATATGGATAATATTGATTTTGTTCGTAAGAACCTACCCATACTTGGTACACTCCCGGTAGCCACTGACCAGCAACAACAGGATTTTTGTCCTGAGAGTCATCACTACACCAAGTGCCACCAGGTCCAGTAATGGCTAGGGTAGTGTCTCCAGGACTTTGTACTTTCAGACTCAGATAATCGAAAAAAGTAGTCAACTCCAAGACATGATCAGGTTGTTGATCAAAAAAGCCTACACAAGGACCAGTTTGGGTTTCTGCAACCCCAGTAATGTTATCCTCTGTTGATATACAACCGTCGCTGAGATTCTGCTCATTTTGTTGCTCTACTACTGGTCCTGCTGGTGTACAACCACCGCTGATACCCTTCATTTGCATGGGATCTGGGGCAAAGCCTGGTTCAATTGTGATATCTTCAAAAATTGCCTGGGAGCGGACTGACGGAGTTTGAGTCAAAATGGTAATTAAGAGAAGGCAGAAGGCTCCAAGATTTGCGAAAAATTTTCCT
Organism: Caldora sp. SIO3E6; assembly: GCA_010672185.1. Classification (GTDB taxonomy): domain Bacteria; phylum Cyanobacteriota; class Cyanobacteriia; order Cyanobacteriales; family Coleofasciculaceae; genus Caldora. The sequence continues at coordinate 653 of JAAHHL010001619.1, forward strand.
TGCTGCTGATTCACCGGCTTGTCTATGCTAACGACTTTGAATGGCTCTAATATTAGCAGTGACGAGGGTATTGTCGATAGGGTTTCGAGGAGAAGGCAGGAGGCAGAAGGCAGGAGGCAGGAGGCAGGAGGCAGGAGGCAGGAGGTAGGAGGTAGGAGGCAGGAGGTAGGAGGCAGGAGGCAGGAGGCAGAAGGCAGGAGGCAGAAGGCAGGAGGCAGGAGGCAGGAGGCAGAAGGCAGGAGGCAGGAGGCAGTCCCGATGAAAAATTTTTTTCACCACCATGCATGAAAGTCCCTCTCGACCCGTCCCTGTGTCCCCGCGTCCCCGTATCCCCGTGTCCCCGTGTCTCCGCGTCCGGTGCGTCCCCGCGTCCGGTGCGTCTCTTTCAAGTCAGAAGGCAGTGAGTAATATTTTAGTATAACCCACTACGATCGCGGAATTCAGGTGGCAGGAGCGTAAAACCCTAGAAGGCGCTTGAGGACTAAGAAAATTAACTATTTGCCTCCTACTCTCCTTCCACTATAAAATTAACCAAAAATTTAGACAGGTCTCTATAAGGCTAGAATATGGTCAACCAAGACATCCATCCTATCCTGAGGGTTGAATAAAAGTTAAAGTAGAAAAATATTCATGAGTCTTGAACAGAATCAGAATCATCAACAATGCTTAGAGAAGCTGCTCTGGGCTACAGAGCAGTTGGGAGTGGAAGTTAGCCCAACCCAACTAGCCAAGATCGCTCAGCTCATTGTGCAAACGATGACTGGTCCTCGACGCTGCTTCCATTCAACCGAACACATGTTTGAAGTTGGTGGGTCTACAGATGCCATAGAGATACTAGCAGGTTTATTTCACGATATTGTCTATATGCAAGTCGATGGCAGTATCACCTTCAATTTCACCTAGTATCTGGATCCTTTCTTTTGGTAGGCAGAGGGCAAGTTTTTTATTCGGG
>JAAHHL010000162.1 GCA_010672185.1 Caldora sp. SIO3E6
CCCCATCTCCCCATCTCCCCATCTCCCTTGTCTCCTCATCTCCCTTGTCTCTTCATCCCCGCGTCCCCGCGTCCCCGCGTCCCCGCGTCTCCCCATCTCCCCATCTCCCCATCTCCCCATCTCCCCAATCTCCCCATCTCCCCATCTCCGCGTCCCCGCGTCCCCGCGTCCCCGCGTCCTTCCCAACCCTTCCACCCTGCGGTAGGCAAAAGTGAAGGGTTGTTTAACTGAGACAAAGCCGTTGGTAATCATCTGTCCGGTTTCTGCACAACCGACAAATAGCAAACCTCTAGTAGTTAAGGAACTAGTTAAAATATCAACAGCACGTTTCCTGGCTGCAGGCTCAAAATAAATGAGCAAATTTCTGCAAAAAATCACATCGTATTTGCCTCGCTTGGCTAGGAAAAGAGGATTGAGGAGATTACCTTGGAGAAAATTAACCGTTTTTTTAACCAAGTTACATAATTGATAACCTTCTACTGTCTGCTGAAAGTAGCGCTCTCTAAAGGCAAGCTTTTTCCCTCGAAAGGAATTGTTACTATAAACACCACGAATTGCTTTGAGGATTACCTGATGACTGATGTCAATAGCATCAATATTAAATTTATCCGGTGCCAAACCCGCTTCTATCAGGGTAATAGCAGTTGAGTAGGGTTCTTCACCAGTAGAACAGGGGATACTTAAGACCCTTAACCTAGAATAAGGATGAATTGGCAACCACTCCGACTTGACATAATGACTGAGAAAGGAAAAGGCTTCCTGATGCCGAAAAAACCAAGTTTCTGGTACAACTACTTGCTCAATCAGTTCTGATAACTCCTGACTCGATGTCTGTAATTGCCTCAAGTAAGCTGATACATCCGGTAAACTGCAAGCTAATTGGCGTTGTCTAACTGCTTTAGCAATTGTACTAGAGCCAATGATCTTCGGATCAAAGCCGATTTTAGTTCTTAGTAAAGCTTCAATTGCTCCTTGTACCATAGTCTTCACTTTCTGATACTGTTCATTTGTAGGTCAATACCTGGTTAAATCAATAATGTTCGGGGTTAAAATCCGGAAAGCTGAAAGCTGACAGCTAAGGACTTATTCAGCAAACCCTCATTATCAATTATCCATTATCAATTATCCATTGGTAATAGATATGCTTGCTGAGCATCTGATAACAAATACTCTAGACGGAGACTTTGGATCATTCCTTGTTCATCCATAATCATTTCTCCTAAATAAGGAGCTTCACTCACTTCTAATCCAGTAGTGACTAGGTCAGTTTTTTGCTTATTCAAAGTTTCAGTAACCCGTTGAGCCATCAGACCTACCAGGTGAGTAGTATGATCTATACCCAGGTAATTGACCATAATAATTCTACTGCTTAAGGAGCAGGAGCAGGGTAGTCCTTGAATTAATTGGCATAAATCAATTACTGGTACAATTTTTCCTCGGTAGTTAAACAAGCCAGCAATATACTCAGGTGCATGGTATTGTTTTCTGAGAATAACTTTGGGAATTATCTCAATGACTTGAGAGCTGTCTAAAGCATAACGGTCATCCCCAACGTAGAAAATTAATATTAACATAAAGTGTTATATCAGAAGTCCCCCATACTTTTGTACTATAATAACTCTTAAAAAACAAAGACAATGACCTACACACCAGTAAAACTGACGTTTGAACAATATCTCGACTATGAGGATGGCACAGATAACCGTTATGAACTGTTGGATGGGGAGTTGATACCAATGCCCCCAGAAAGTGAAGAAAATGGCTGGATAGCTGACTGGCTAAGGGATGAGTTTACTCAATTGATCAAGCGCCGCTTAATCAAGGTTAATCGCTACGAATTACAAGTTTTAGGAAAAACACAAAATCGCTTCCCTGACTTAGTTGTGTTACAAGAGGAGCACCTTGAGTTAACCAGGAAACGCCAAACTATCACTCTGGATATGCCTCCCCCGCAGTTAGTTGTTGAAGTAGTCAGCCCTTACAGAAGCAAAAAGGATGATAACTATCAGAGGGATTATATCGACAAAGTACATCAGTACCAGGAGCGTGGCATTCGGTGAATACTGGATTGTTGACCCTCAAGCACAAGTTGTAATTGTACTACTGTTGGTGAATGGCAGCTATCAGACAACTGAGTTTTCTGGCAATCAGCAGATTGTATCTCGGACTTTTCCTGAACTTGAATTGACTGCGGCACAGGTTTTGGAAGCGAGGTAGTTGCTGGATTTTAGACTAACTCAAAAATTACGCCATTTGTAGCGTAATTATTCAAGTGACGCTCTCCCAACGTGTTTTTAATGCTGACGTTGACACTCACTCAACACGCTCAAAGCCAATCTGATTGCTACTCAGTAGAAATTACTTTGGCAGGAAATTGCGATCGCGCAACAGGCGATGCACATTTTGAATTTAAAGTCAATGTAAAAGACCGAGAAAAAATCCGCTGGTATCTGGAAGATTTCCTAGAATACCCTCAAGACCCTGCACCTAAAATTGCAGCCAACATTGAGCAGCAAATGATTGACATTGGCATAGAGATGTGCGATTTCGCTCGGTAGCAACAAAGCTGATTAAAGGGTTGACGGATAGTGCTAGTGAGGTATAGCAACCGCCAGGGCGGTTAGGACGCTAAGTGCAAAACATACTCCATCGCATCGCGTAGACAGTCAAACTGGTCAAGTTGCTTGCGAATGCGACTTTTGAGCCAAGACCAGCATCGCTCAATCTTATTGAGTTCTGGTGAATAACTCTCTTCTGTCACTCTAGAACATTTCTACAAATTTCCGCCATTACAGCCGAGGAAAAATCAACGTTTCAACCCGGTTTGACAGAAGAGAGATAATTACAACCAATACTCCTATTTCTCCGGATTTGCACTCCGGCGACAGTAGTTTTAGATGGGTGCGAAAACTTTTAGAAAGTTCTGCACCTTTTTAGATGGAAAGACTCTGACAATGATTAACATGCTACAAAGTTTATTATCTAGGCTATCGAATATTGCAAATATCGTAATGCTGTTTCCAACAGTATTAATAGTCTTTGGAATAGCCAACGATTCAATCATACTGCCAACTTACAGACAGTACAAGCTTAAACCAATTACAGTTAAAGACATGGAGGAAGTGTGCAGTAAGCCCAAGGAGTTTATGGCTGATTCAGATTATGAGGAGTTTCAAAGAGACCACGATGAGCTAAATTTCATAACGAGGGATCAATACAATTTTGGTGGGGAAATGACAGACATATTTGATGTGACAGTAAGTAAGGATAAATTTAATATACACAACCCAATAATTCCTGCATTTCGATGGAATTGCCAATACTTTTATGGCACTGGTATTGATCCGAGAAATAAGTATTATGGACTTAATTTTGACAAATTTTGTCTAAGGTCTAACGTTGGCAATGCTGTACCTGTCGTGCATCACCCTAGAAAGATGAAAATCTATTGCACACCCCGCCCTGTTAGATCATAACTCTCACATTTCTTGTTATCAGTAGCATAATTGAATTGATAACTTAGACAGAACAGTCCCAGTCCATGAATGTATCCCTAACACCAGAATTTGAGCAATTTGTTCAAGAAAAGGTCAAGAGTGGTAGATACCAGTCTGCCAGTGAAGTGATTCGTGAAGCATTGCGGCTACTCGAAGAACAAGACAAAATTCGCCAAATGCGAATCGAAAAGCTGCGATCGCAAATCGCTATTGGCATTGAGCAAAGTGATCGAGGAGAAGTTTTTGATGGCGAAGAAGTAGTCAGAGAACTGCTTGAAGAAATCAACCAAGCAGAGCAAGTGTAATAATGAGTCGCTATATTCTCACTGCTCAAGCAAAACTTGACCTCAAGGAAATTAAAGACTACATTGCTCGCCATAACCCAGCAGCAGCAAGGCACTTTGTCGAGGCATTCCGTCAGCAATGTCAACTTTTAGCCAAGTTTCCCAGTATGGGGCGCAGTTACATTCAATTAGCACCTTTATTACGAGGATTTCCACTGGTCAAGTGGTAAATGATGACGATCGCACCGAGTTAATCCCGTACAACTATATCATTTTCAGTGTTAGCCGTTATGAAGATTGAATTAACAGCTTCAATTACTTGAAGAATAAGACAAAATTCGCCAAATGCGAATTGAAAAACTGCGATCATAAATCCCGGAAGGGCGTAGCATTGGCGGAGCAAAACTTTGGTTTTATGGGCAATCACCCTAGCGCCAATGCTACGCCCCTACAGACAATTATCGAATGGGTGCAAGAGGTCTCATATTTTACTAAAACAAAAAATAACGCTGTGCCATTGGTAAAATAGTCGCTGGCTCACAAGTGAGTAACTCCCCATCTGCCCTAACTTCGTAGGTTTCCGAATCAACATCTATCTTCGGCAAGGCATCGTTAAGTTTCATATCCATTTTACTGAGCTGACGAGTTCCCGCTACGGCAACTGCTGGTTTTTGTAAGCCAATCTGCTGGGGAATTTCGTTCTCTAAGGCTGCTTGGGAGACAAAAGTAAGGGAAGTTGCACCAATCGCACCACCGAAACTGGCAAACATTGGGCGCATGTGAATTGGTTGGGGAGTGGGAATACTAGCATTAGCATCACCCATTTGTGCCCAAGCGATCGCGCCGCCTTTAATCACGATTTCTGGCTTCACTCCAAAAAAAGCGGGACGCCACAAGCACAAATCTGCTAGTTTACCGGCTTCTACCGAACCGACATAATCAGCAATACCATGAGTGATCGCGGGATTAATTGTATATTTAGCTACATAGCGTTTTGCCCGGAAATTGTCATTTTCTCCCCCTTTTCCAGTGGATTCCTGGGAAGCTGGAGGAGCTAAAAATCCCCGTTGCACCTTCATTTTATGAGCTGTCTGCCAGGTACGGATAATGACTTCACCGACTCTACCCATAGCTTGGGAGTCGGAGGCAATCATGCTAAATGCTCCCAAGTCGTGGAGGATATCCTCTGCCGCAATAGTTTCTCGGCGAATCCGAGACTCGGCAAATGCCACATCTTCTGGAATACTTCGATCTAGATGATGGCAAACCATCAGCATATCTAGGTGTTCTTCCAGGGTATTGGCAGTGTAGGGACGGGTAGGATTAGTCGAAGAAGGCAGAACATTAGTTTCGCCACAGACTTTGATAATATCTGGAGCATGACCGCCACCGGCTCCTTCCGTATGGTAAGTGTGGATTACTCGGTCTTTAAAAGCAGCGATAGTGTTTTCCACAAACCCAGCTTCATTGAGAGTGTCGGTATGAATTGCTACCTGTACATCATAGTAATCCGCCACCGTTAAACAAGTATGGATGGTTGAGGGAGTTGTACCCCAGTCTTCATGTAGCTTCAAACCCATGGCTCCGGCTAACACTTGTTCGGAAAGTCCCTGAGTTTGACTGCTATTACCTTTACCCATAAACCCAAGATTCATGGGGAAAGCATCCGCAGCTTGGAGCATTCGGTGGAGTTGCCAAGCACCAGGAGTGCAGGTAGTCGCATTAGTTCCAGTCGCCGGTCCTGTACCACCTCCGATCATAGTAGTAACCCCAGAAGCGATCGCAGTTTCTATCTGTTGGGGACAAATGAAGTGAATGTGACTATCGATTCCCCCCGCAGTCAGAATCATTCCTTCTCCTGCTACTGCCTCGGTTGCTGGACCAATAATAATATCTACATTGTCCTGAATGTAGGGATTCCCAGCTTTCCCAATCTGGAGAATCTTACCATCTTTAATACCAATATCGGCTTTGACAATACCCCACCAATCGAGAATCAAGGCATTGGTAATCACCAGATCCACCGCACCATCAGCACGGGAAATCGGGGATTGACCCATGCCATCACGAATCACTTTACCACCACCGAACTTTACCTCATCACCATAAGTAGTGTAGTCTTGTTCTACTTCGATAAATAGTTCGGTATCCGCCAACCGGATGCGATCGCCCACTGTTGGACCATAGGTTTGGGCATAAGCAAGGCGATCCATTCTGTAGCTCATGATTCATTCTCTACTAAGGGGCACAGCACCTGAATTTAGGCAATAACGGTAGTCCTTAGCAAGTTTAGCTTAATCGAGAAAGATCAAGCTAAGACGAATTTAAGTAGGGAAAGGATAATTATAGCTAGCTAGTGAAGATCGTCATTTGTCATTTGTCATTTGTCCTTTGTCATTGGTAAGAGTCTGACCTGTGTTTACTTTTCTTAACATAGTTGAGGTTTTTCATACCAAACCTACTTAAATGAGATACCCCCAATCTCCGCGTCTCCCCGTCTCCGTGTCCCCGCGTCGATTTTTTTTCACTTGGCTGCTTCGATGGTATTAGCAGCAACACAGCGATCGCATAAGCCAAAAAACTCTAAGGTGTGGTAAAAAACCTTAAATTGGTGGGTAGTTTGCAGCTCAGTTTCCAGTTGATGTACAGGACATTCATTGATGGGAATCGACTCCCCACAATCGAGGCAAGTAAGATGATGTTGATCCTTTTGTACAGAACTGTAAAGGGATTCTCCATTAGGGAGTTTCCGCATTTGCACTAAACCCTGAAGTTTTAGAGCTTCTAGGGAACGGTATACTGTTGCCAAACCGATACCTTTACCACCCTTGCGTAATTCTACGTATAGATCTTGGGCAGAAATTGCACGATTCAACTTTTTGAGCAAACGCAAAATGCGCTGTTGAGAACGGGTGGGTTGGGTTTTCATGGGCAAAATCTCTATTTTCTAGAAATTGGCAGAGTTGAGCAAAGCAAATCCTAAGCACAAATTTATACCCATTATAGTGACTTTTTGAGAGAAGGTAATAAGGTTAAAACCTTTACCCCAAGCAGTTTTAACTGTGATGCTAGAACATTTAAACTTTTTAAAGTGGAAGCACGCGATGCTGTAAAATCAACCACAGTGCTTGGTGTTGATTGTTTTGGCCGGAGGGATAGGTATTGGCGTATCCCGAAGCCCAAGATTCAAGGTTTCGTTTGAAATGTGGGGAGATAAAGAGTGATTCACAAATATCAAGCTCGTATTTATGTTACCCTTCGACCCTCGGTTTTAGACCCAGCTGGGGTGGCGGTGGAGTCAGGAGTCAAGCAACTGGGCTACAAAACAGTTGAGAAAGTTCGCATTGGCAAGTATATTGAACTAATGCTGAGTACTGCGAACGAAAAGCAAGCAAGGGAACAACTTGATCAAATTTGCGACCAACTGTTGGCAAATCCAGTGATTGAAAATTATCGGTTTGAGCTAGTTGAAGTTTCTGCACAAATGGGTGTTTCGCTGTGAAATTTGGGATTGTGGTCTTTCCTGGTTCAAATTGCGACCGCGATGTGGCCTATGTCACTCGCAATTTGCTACAGTTACCAACCAGAATGGTTTGGCATCAGGAAACGGATATTTCGGATATCGATGTGATCGTGTTGCCCGGTGGCTTTAGCTATGGAGATTATTTGCGCTGTGGTGCCATTGCTCAATTTTCTCCCATAATGAAGCGGGTAGTGGAACATGCCAAACAGGGTAAATACGTTTTGGGCATCTGTAACGGTTTTCAGGTGTTGACGGAAATTGGGTTATTGCCGGGAGCCCTAATCAAGAATCGAGATTTACATTTTATTTGCGATCGCGTACCGCTTACAGTAGAGCGTACAGATTTGGAGTGGACATCAGCTTACTCAACTGGGGAAGTGATTAACCTACCAATTGCTCACGGTGAAGGCTGTTACTACGCACCTCCTGGACTTTTGCAAGATCTCGAAGAGCATCAGCAAATCTTATTTCGTTACTGCACAGCTACAGGTAAAGTAGAAAAAGCTGCCAACCCCAACGGTTCGCTGCAAAACATTGCCGGTATTTGCGACCGCTCTGGTAAGATTTTGGGCATGATGCCTCACCCAGAAAGAGCCTCAGATCCCATATTAGGTGGTACAGATGGTATCAAATTGTTCCAAGGATTTTTTGAATGAGATATGGATAATGGCTAATGGCTAATTGCTAATGGCTAATGGCTAATTGCTAATTGCTAATTGCTAATTGCTAATGGCTAATTGCTAATTGCTAATTGCTAATTGATAAGGTCGAAGGCCGATTTGGGAAAATACCTAACACCTACCACCTACCACCTACCACCTACCACCTACCACCTACCACCTACCACCTAAATAATGTCCACTAATCCAGTTAACTACCACCATCTTACTCCCCTGAGCTTTCTAGCACGAACTACTCAAGTGTTTCCTGATAAAGAGGCACTAGTATATCGTGAGCAACGGTGGACTTATGCCCAATTTGCCGCACGGGTTAACCAATTGGCTAGTGCTCTACAAAAATGGGGTTTACAAAAAGGCGATCGCGTCGCTTTTTTGTGCCCCAATATACCACCAATGTCAGAAGCTCACTTTGGTGTTCCCCTTGCTGGCGGTGTTTTAGTGGCGATTAATATTCGATTAGCGGCTCAAGATATTCGCTATATTCTCAATGATGCGGGAGTTTCGATCGTCTTCGTCGATACGGAATTGGCTCCTTTAGTAGCCGAAGTGCGATCGCAACTGACTACTGTTAAGGAAGTGGTTAATATTGTTGATCCCTTTGCTGTTAATGCTGAGGAAATACAATCTGGTTTAGAATACGAAAGTTTCTTGGCTACAGGGACAACGGCATCGGTAGAACTGGATTTAGTGGACGAAAATGAACTAATTTCCATTAATTATACTAGTGGAACCAGCGGGAAACCCAAGGGAGTGATGTATACCCACCGTGGGGCTTACCTGAATGCTTTGGGGGAAGCTTTAGAAGTAGGCATGGATAGTCGCAATGTTTATTTGTGGACATTACCCATGTTTCATTGCAATGGCTGGTGTTTTACTTGGGGTGTAGTGGCAGTAGGAGGTACTCAGGTTTTCCTACGGAAGTTTTTCCCCAAAACAGTTATTTCCTTGTTAATGCAGGAGAAAGTTACTCATTTTTGTGGTTCCCCCACAATTTTGATTATGCTGGTTAATGACCCTGGGATTAAAAAACTAGAACTGACTCAATCTTTGACAGTGACAACAGCGGGAGCACCTCCTTCACCGACGATTATTCAAGCTAGTGAAGAATTAGGTATTGAGATTATTCATGTCTACGGTTTGACGGAAACCTACGGACCCCATAGCATCTGTGAGTGGCAACAACCGTGGGATAATTTACCTATAGCAGAAAGAGCCCGTCTCAAAGCAAGGCAGGGAGTTCCCTATATCCACGCCACGGAAATGCGAGTTGTAGATGAACAGATGCAGGATGTACCCAGGGATGGGGAAACTCTGGGAGAAGTGGTAATGCGGGGGAATAATGTTATGAAAGGCTATTTTAATGACCCCGAAGCTACAGAAAATGCTTTTCGTGGTGGTTGGTTTCACAGTGGTGATTTGGCAGCTGTCTATCCTGATGGTTACATTGAACTGCGCGATCGCGCCAAGGATATTATTATCAGCAGCGGGGTTAATATTTCCACCATTGAAATCGAACGACTAATTTACCAACATCCCGCAGTACTAGAGGTAGCAGTGATTGCCATTCCCGATGCTAAAAGGGGAGAAGTTCCCAAAGCTTTTGTTACCCTGAAGCCAGATGCTCAAGCTACCGAAGACGAAATAAGCTCTTTTTGTCGTCAAAACTTAGCTCAGTTTAAATGTCCCAGAGCCATAGAATTTAGAGATTTGCCGAAGACGGCTACAGGTAAGGTACAAAAATATCTACTCAGAGAGCAAGAGTCACAATCTGTCAGTTAAAGAAGAAATATTGTGGAACTGGCATCTTGCCAGTACATCAATTGAGGGTGTACATATTGATAATGGCTTGAGAAAAAATGACACAGGCTGGGGAGAATTAACTTCCCGTGGAACAGGCTTCTAGCCTGTCTTAAACTTATTACTGGCAAGATGCCAGTTCCACAGTAATAAGATAAGTGAGTTGAATTTGTTGTTATTTCTTGATACCATTTTATAATGGTAAAATATATCCACATATATACTGGACTGTAGGGGCGGGTTTAGGGTCATTTGTGTCAACTTAAGG
>JAAHHL010001620.1 GCA_010672185.1 Caldora sp. SIO3E6
TACGAGATGGGCACCATACCGAGACTGGAGTGGAGGTGAGTGCTGTGGGGATCACCGGGGAGCTGAGGGAGCTGAGGGAGCTGAGGGAGCTGAGGGAGCGGAGGGAGCTGAGGGAGCTGAGGGAGCTGAGGGAGCTGGGGGAGCTGAGGGAGCTGAGGGAGCTGAGGGAGCTGAGGGAGAAATTCCCAAACAACAAACAACAAACAACAAACAACAAACAACCAACAACCAACAACCAACAACCAACAACAAACAACCAACAACAATTATCTTTGAAGTCGAAGACACTGGTCCTGGCATTGCTCCAGAAGAAGTGGACACTTTATTTGACCCCTTTGTACAGAGCCAAACGGGTCGTAAATCAATGGAAGGCACTGGCTTAGGTTTAACGATTAGCCAACAATTTGTACATCTGATGAAGGGAGAAATTACTGTCAGCAGTACCCTATCTCGGGGAACAATTTTTACCTTTACTATCCAGGCTATTGAAGGCACTACGGTTGATAGCCAGACAATAATTGCCACGCCAAGAGTAATGAGCTTAGAACCAAATCAACCTGACTATCGCATTCTTATAGTTGAGGATGTAGTAGAGAATCGAAAAGTTTTGGTGGAGTTACTTGAACCCTTAGGATTTAATGTACGGGAAGCCTCCAATGGAGAAGAAGCAGTTGCTCAGTGGGAAAGTTGGCAACCTCATCTTATCTGGATGGATATCCAAATGCCACTTATGGACGGTTATGAGGCAACTAAACAGATAAAAGCCAGAGACGCGGAGACGCGGAGACACGGAGCTGAGGGAGCTGAGGGAGCTGAGGGAGCTGAGGGAGACAAGAAAGTAATTTCCAATTCCCAATTCCCAATTCCCAATTCCCAATTCCCAATTCCCAAACAACCAACAACCAACACTATTATTATTGCCCTCACTGCTGGTGCGTTTGAAGAGGAGCGGGAGGCTATTTTATCAGCAGGTTGTGATGACTTTTTACATAAGCCGTTCCGGGAAGAAGTCCTCTTGGAAAAAATGGCAACTTATCTGGGAGTACGTTATACCTATGACAATCATGTACTAGCTAACTCCTCAACACTAGGGCAACCATCAGGAGCGATAGGATTTAATGGCAGTAATTCTTCAGCTTTAGGGGTAACCAAGTTGCGATTCTCAGATTTGCAGGTAATGCCCCCTGAATGGTTATCACAGCTACACTGGGCTGCATCGGAAATCAATGACCAGCGAGTTCTGGAGTTAATTGAGCAAATTCCTCCAACTCAAGCAACTCTTGCCCAAACTCTTACCAACTTGGTCGATAATTTTCGCTTAGATATTATTATTGATTGTACCAGTGAAGCACAAAATGTTACTCAGGACAATTTGGCTGACTGCTAATTTGAGGGACTTTTAGCATCGCTGGTAGGACTCGGAGATAGTTTCTTTTGCGGAGAAGGAGAAGGAGGAGTAGCTAGAGGCTCACATTCACCCAGTTGAGTAGGACTCAATTTAGAGTTTGCAGGGATGAATCCCATAGCATTGTCTCTAACATCCTGTTTTACTCTTGTTTCCAAGAGCCGACTAATATCCCCTGGTACTACTTTAGATTTGGGT
>JAAHHL010001621.1 GCA_010672185.1 Caldora sp. SIO3E6
AAGGAATGCAGCATTTATCCGCTGTTTTGGGCATCTGCATCCCCCAAGGTTACCCGGGTTGATGCCAGGTTTTTGAGCTAAGAGATGCAATTTCTTGGGATTTTTTGGCTTGCTGCATGATTGAAAGCCTTCTCTGGTATGGCTTCCACACTTATGCAGCAAACCCTACTTATACCAAATCCGGTATCGATATACCCGCTATGCCCACATTGTAGAGACGTTTCATGAAACGTCTCTACAGGGATTTCACAGTTTGCTCAAAACGGCTCTATTGTAACCGGATTTGGTATTACTTACACACTTGTGCAGAAAAACCAACAGGCAACAGTCAACAGTCAACAGTCAACTTTCATAACCTGGTGGTGAAAATTTTTCATCAAGACTGCCACCTGCCACCTACCTCAACGACTCCCACCCCCACCCTGATATATTGAACTTGAACCCGGAGTTGCAATGTGCTGGGCTTTCCTCTGGGGATCAAAGTCTAAATTTGGATCTAGCCTGAGTGCTTGTTGGAATTTAGTTACTGCTCCCTCAATATCACTGTCCTTAGCTAACTTCTCACCTTCTTTAACTAAGCGCCCAGCTTGTAAAAGTTGTTGGATTCTGACTTCTGGATCAAGGTTTAAGTTAGGGTTCCATGACAGTGCTTGCCGAAACTTAACTGCTGCTCTTTCCACCCTACCATCCCTTGCCAACTTCTCAGCTTCTTTAACCAAAGCAGAAGCAGCTCTAGCAAGAAGGGACTTGTCTTGACATTCTTGGAGGTCTTCCAAAGCTTCAGGATGATTAGCCAAATAATCCTGAAGCCAATTGCAACCCTGGGTTAATAGTTCATCAAATTCTTTTAAACGCCACATCCGAATTGAACTACTTCTTCCTAAAGCAGCTAGGTGCTTGCCATCCGGAGTAAAGCTGACAATATTAATGGTACTTTCTCCAGGTATTGTTTTCATTTATTAAAAATAAGGAAAATTGTGGCAATATGCGGTAATCTATGCAGAGGTTGCTCAGATTACCCGATATAGCGCTTTGCGCTGTATTGAAGTACAGCAGACAGAAGTCCCCCTTGGCAAGGGGAATGTGAGGGGAGCAGCAGTGTACCGCATAGCAGTGCAAAGCGCTGTACAATTATCCGATTACGCTCTTATCACTTGGCAATGGAAACAATGAGACTGGTTGAGAAGCACGTTGTTCGTAAATCTTCTCGAGCAGGGAAAGAGATTGATGAGTTGGCATTCAAGTCGAAAAATCTTTACAACCGAGCTAACTACGAAATTCGTCAACACTTCTTTAAAACCAATCAAATCCTCAACTACAACTCCATGGCATCTCGTCTGAAAACAGAGGAGTCTTATTGTGCTTTACCTCGCAAAGTCTCTCAACAAGTTCTGCGGTGCTTGGACAGAAACTGGAAAGGGTGGAAAGAAGCTAATAAAGCATACCAGAAAAACCCTCTCTTATTCAAGGGCAAGCCCAAGCTTCCCAAGTACAAAGATAAGGAAAAGGGGCGTAATCTACTGGTTTACACCATCCAGGCGATTAGCTTGAAAGAGCTCAAAAAAGGATGGATTAAGCCATCGGGAACAAACCTGATGATCT
>JAAHHL010001622.1 GCA_010672185.1 Caldora sp. SIO3E6
TGGGTAGTGGAAGAAGTAGGTAATACTTGTTGAATCATCTTAATATTAAGTAATGTTAATTTATTTATTGTAACCTGGGAATAAGTGCGATCGCTGCTAGACCAAGCAGAGAATTTCGGTTTTCTCACCTTGGTAAGTAGGCAATAGTGACATACTCCCACACTGAATCCTTACGATTACAGTGTGGGCTTCTTACCAACACCAGCCATTGCTTCGGTTACTCGGTAAGCTTTACTACTGACGGAATGCCCTACCGCCAAATTCAAAATATTTCTTGCTGCGTTTACATCTCTGTCTTCTGTATATCCACACTTAGGACAAGAATGTATGCGTTCTTTTAATTTTTTAGGTACTTTTTGACCACAATTTGAACAATTTTGGCTAGTATTTCTAGGATTCACTGCAACCGTTAACAACCCAGCATTTGCGGCTTTGGTTGACAAAATTGACAAGAATTGACCCCAACCAGCATCTAGAATTGATTTAGCCAACTTAGACTTGGCCAATCCTTTAATATTAAGGGTTTCATAAACTACTAAATCATGATTGTCTAACAAACTTTTAGCCGTCTTGAAATGAAAATCTTTCCTGGTATCAGCAACTTTTTTGTGAGCTTTCCCCAACCTGGCTACAGCTTTTCTTCTGTTCCTTCCACCTGGTTTTTTTCTGCTTACTGATTTTTGGACTTTTCTTAATCGTTTCTGTGCTTTCCGGTAATATTGAGGTATTTCTACATTAGTCCCATCAGATTTTATCAAAAAGGATTTTAACCCCATATCAATTCCTACTGGATTTGATACCTGGTCAATCGGAATAATGTCAGGGATAGTTTGAGCTTCAAGACTCAGAGTTACATAGTAACCGTCAGCTTTCTTGGTAACAGAAATAGTTTTAATTTTAAAACCGTCTGGAATTGGGCGATGAACAATTACTTTTACTTCACCAATTTTAGACAATTTAATTTTATTGCCTACAAAATGATGTTGCTTAAATTGCTTGTAAGTAAACGTTTTGTATTGTCCTTTTCCTTTAAATCTAGGTTTACCAGCTCTTTTTCCATTGCAATCACCTTTCAACCATCTATCAAAAGCCAATTCAACTCTTTGAGAAACCTCTTGAAGTACCTGACTATGAATCTTTTTGTACCAAGGTCTTTCCTTTTTAAGTTGAACTAAACTTTTTTCTTGGATTGATTTACTAGGCTGTTCTTTAAGTTCTGGCAAATGACAAATAAGAGGGCATCTATCAATAGAACATCTATTTTGCTCATACCAATCAAACCTTTGAGCAAGTTGATAATTGTATTGACAGCGCAACATATCAAGAGTGTTGTCAATAATATCCTGTTGCTCTTTAGTCTGTCTTAATTTGTATTGATATGAAGTTCTCATCAATATTCTTCTTGCTTTTGACCGATAAACATACTAACATAAATCCGCACTCATTGTTGACAATTAAGAAAAATAAAGCATTACATCTAAGACAAGCGTGAAAGAAGATTAAACAAGTTGAGAGAATATGCAGCGAGTCGTGCTCAAACAATGACATCACTTATCGAGGACACCGATTGATTCGTTGCCCCAACAGACACTGCCCGCAATA
>JAAHHL010001623.1 GCA_010672185.1 Caldora sp. SIO3E6
CAAACTTGAAGCAGCTCAACTGCTTAAGGGAAAGGAAAGGGAGGAGAAGGAAAGAGGAGGTGAAGAACAAAATGCATCCTTCCCCATACCCGATTCCCAACCCTATATTGCTGGTGTGGCTTACGGTAGTTACGCTCGTGTTTTACTGTTACCGATTTTAGATGAATTGGAAAAACTCAATGAGCAAGAAGTTGCAGCCCATATGGCAGCATCTCCCAATCCTTCCTTTAAACATCTTGAAAAGTTCCCCACGCTACTCTGGCAGGCTGTGGCAAGGGCTTATTCTCTGGTTGCCCAACTTAAATCATCTCAACAATTACCAGAAGCTATTGGGAATTGGGAATTGGGAATTGGGAATTGGGAATAGTTTCTAATCTCTTTTTCCTTAGTTGGCAAAGGAAGTGTTCCTCTTTATAGTACTATAGTACTATTGTTCGCGAAGCATTGTCCCTGAAAAGCTCATGAGGAGCGCCTTGTGCCCCCAATTGAACGGGAGAAACACTATTTCGTTCTGCCTCCTGCCTCCAGAATACTCCTGAACTAAAAAAGTTTGGCAAAACCGATTTTCAAGAAATCCACAGACAACAGCAGCAATCGCTGTCTTTGATAAAAACTTATGGTGAATACCAACGGTATCAATTCTTCTGATCAACAACTGTTATTTCATCAACAATCATCAGTTACCGATGAAAAACTCAGTTTAAACAGGATGCAAACTACCGATGACCTCAATAAATTACTGGATATCTTACCAGACAAAATTCGCTCCTCTATAGAGCAACACCCAGAGCGAGATAACTTGATTGAAGTAGTAATGGACTTAGGGCGTCCTCCAGAAATACGTTTCCCCAATCAAGCAGAATACCTTGACCAGATACTGGTAACTCAGGAACAGTTGGCTTACTGTGTCCAGCGAGTAGGACACTTTAGCAGTGATAACCGTGCTGGTATTGAGCGTACCTTACACCGAATTAGCGCTATCCGCAACCGCCCTGGGGAAGTTATTGGCTTAACTTGCCGGGTTGGTCGAGCGGTTTTTGGTACCATTGGTATGATTCGTGACCTAGTGGAAACTGGTCAGTCTCTCCTGATGTTAGGACGCCCTGGTGTAGGTAAAACTACCGCTTTGCGAGAAATTGCCAGGGTCTTAGCAGATGATTTGCACAAACGGGTAGTAATTATCGATACTTCTAACGAGATTGCCGGAGACGGGGATATACCCCACCCAGCGATTGGTAGAGCTAGGAGAATGCAAGTTGCCCGCCCAGAACTTCAGCATCAAGTGATGATTGAAGCAGTGGAAAACCACATGCCGGAAGTAATTGTCATTGATGAAATAGGGACTGAACTCGAAGCCCTAGCTGCTAGGACAATTGCTGAGCGGGGAGTGCAACTAGTGGGTACTGCTCATGGTAATCGTATCGAAAACCTGATTAAAAATCCTACCCTTTCGGATTTAGTGGGTGGTATCCAGGCAGTTACCTTGGGAGATGATGAAGCCAGAAGGCGAGGTTCTCAAAAAACTGTTTTGGAACGCAAAGCACCCCCAACCTTTGAAATGGCTATAGAAATGCTGGAACGTCAGCGCTGGGTGGTGCA
>JAAHHL010001624.1 GCA_010672185.1 Caldora sp. SIO3E6
GGTTAAGCTAGTCTTGTCATGAGTAGTCAAGGGGGTATGTTGTAGTGTATGCACTTGTACTAACATTGTCGTGCATATTATACATTGGTGTTATACTCTCCGGAGAGTATAACACCAATGTATAACAGTAGTGAAGATGTACTTACAATAACAGTGTATGTACAGTTGCATTCAGTGTGTCTATACAATGACATATGAGTGGTTATTGGTGCTTGACTACTCATCAGCATGGTTGGTTTAACTCACTTAACTATTCATATTGCTAGGGCTAGAACCTATACACTTCAATGGTTTTAGCGATTCATTTTCAACTAGGCAAGGTTGACCATAGCTGTAGATTGTATATACAATAACATATGAATGGCTAAACGTGCTTGACTACTCATAAATCTAGCTGGTTCTTCCTACTTGACTACCCATAAAAACCAGGATAGAATCTATAGACTCCAAGGGGCTTGACTAGCTAACTATAGCTAGCTTAGCCTACTTGATTACTCATATTTTCTAGAGTACAATCTATATAATTCAACGGGTTTGGCGATTAATATTCCTCTTGGTAAGTTGACCATAGCTGTAGATTGTATATACAATTATCTATGAATAGTTAAAATAGCTTGACTACTCATGAATCTAGCTGGCTTTACCTACTTGACTACCCATAAAGACTCTCCCTTTATCACCTTGCTCAACAAAGCGCGTAAAAATATACTTGTTAATTTTACCGGTTTTACGTCCCAATTTTAGGTACAACACTGCGATTGTTAGTTGATGCGTAGTCAAATTATACTTAACTACCTATATAGAGCTTTGAATGCATGATAATTAACCATCTGCTATAACTTACCTACGATTGCAACATAGCCTTATCTTTTTTACATACCGCATCACCTATAAAACCCATATGACTATCGCACCACAACCACCGACAATTCATAGAAGTATCACCGGAAAAATACTTTCGACCATAGGAAAAAACAATGCTTGTTTTTTGGCGATCGCAAAAGGGCGGTGCTGGAAGCAATCGCATAACCATCATCAATAGCTAGTCTAGTCCCCTTGACCATTCCATTATTCTGGTCTAGAAGGCGAGCATTTGCCACATCGCAGCCAGATCATTCAACCGCTGTATACCCCGCCATAAAGTCTTTACTCCTGGCTCCCCATCACTCTTACGTCCCAAAAAACCTCCCAGTTGAGCAATCCAACGCACACACTCTGATAGGGTTGGTGAACTATCCGGGGGAATAGGAGTTTTATGGATGGTGCAGTATAGCGCCTGCCACTCATGAGTAGACAATATTCCTTCAGCTTCCTTGTCTGGATTGACTCGTGCTGAATAAGTTAGCCATAATAACCTCCAGGCAACAATCCCATAAGTCGCTATTGCCCGTTGGATACGATCCGCTGTCTCCAGTTGCAGCTCTTCAAGATGACAGCCACTCTTTAACACATAATGAAAGCGCTCAATTAACCACCGATAGGAGTACCACAATAGACATTGACATGCTTGCTCCCAATTACTGACACTCAAGGTGGTCAATAACAACCAACACACAGCCTTTTCCCCTATGGGCGGGTTTTCCTCAACCGCTAAAATA
>JAAHHL010001625.1 GCA_010672185.1 Caldora sp. SIO3E6
TCAGATAGAGCATAGAGGTCATCTTCCGAAAGATTTCTCATCTCTCGAAAGATATCAGCACTCTTCTTACTGGGGTGGAATTCACTGATTTCAATTTCCCCGTCATAGGTAGTGGGATTTTTTAGGTAATCTATCAGATTGACAATGTTGTCTCGCGGTGGTAGAGCTCCGGCTAAGGCATCTGGACCAAGACCCACATTAGGATTGGTTTTAGTGACACCTTGAGCATGACATTGAGCACAAGTATCGGTAAAGATGCGTTGGCCTATCTTTACTTGTGGCAGGGTCAGTACAGTAGTGTCCCCTTGCTCATTTAACTTCACCGTGCGGATTTCAGGGGGAATTTTAAGTGCTGCTGCAGTGCCAACTGCGAGTTGCAAGGTAAAGAACACAGTGGCTACAGCCAACAATATGAGTCGCTTCATTCTTGATTCTCCTCAAAAATTTGTCTTATTATGGAAGTATCCCGCTGTAAACAGACGGGAATTTGTTAAGAGTCAAGTTAACTGGCTAACTCTCGCTCAAGATTTTACCAAGTTTTGGATGCTCAACATAGCGCTGACTGAAAGTCGGAGAGCGGTGAAGATAAGCTGGGGGAGCTGAGGGAGCTGAGGAAGCTGAGGAAGCTGGGGGAGGGTGAACGAAATATGAAGTGGAATTTATAGCCTCATTGTTCACAAGATCATAAGTTCTCCCTTGTATCTATATTTACCTACACTCCCCACACTCCCCACACTCCCTACACTCCCCACACTCCCCACACTCCCCACACCTTTTTCCACTTCCTATGGCAGAATTGGAGAGTAATGCCAGCCAAAAGTGACCAAATGCCCAAGCAGCCAAAAGAATTACACCTGCGCCCTCTAGCTCCTTACGAAGACAGACTGCTGGCAGCGCTGGCGTTTTTCCGAACCCAGAGAAAGGCGGCAACCCAGGCTAATCACTGTTTGGCAATGTATCTGCGACAGTCAGAGAGTCGGATTATGAGCGAAGTGGACTTTTATGCTGAGTTGTCGGGTTTAGGTAAATTTGAGCTGCTTGAACTTATTTATACCGATCCAGATAAGGCAGAAATCCTGATTGAGCAAGCAGCTGGGGTAGGGGTTAAAGGTACTTTTGAAGAGAAATAGCGGAGACACGGAGGAGCGGAGGAGCGGAGGAGCGGAGGAGCGGAGGAAGAAGAATACAATTTTCCTTAATCCTTGGGGTATTTCCATATATAGGTTTTTCTTAGAACCACTACGCCATATATGGGAGTTGACAAAATTCACGACCTTTTAACTTGTCACCGTTGCCTACCACCTAATACCTAACAATTGCCCGGAACTTGCGTAAAAGACAAGGAAAAGAATGATAACTACTATAGCAATGGTTAGCGGAGTGCAAAACTAATCTTCTGAGTAGTTCCTTTATCGCCACTCCGAAGCTCCCTTGCTGCTCTTGGTAGCGAATATTAAGGGATTCAATCTCCTGTATTATTATCAGTCATCTTGAGATGACTTGGGCTATTAGCCTCGGAATTAATTCCGAGGCGGAAGGCGACTGAGATTATCATCTTCACTAAAATCCATCCAGATCCTGTTTCAGTTTATGCGAT
>JAAHHL010001626.1 GCA_010672185.1 Caldora sp. SIO3E6
TCCAGATTCTTTCAGCTCTAGCTGGTTCTCTTAATCTGGTTTTATGCCACTGCCAACCATCACTTTTAACATCTCGATAGCTCGATTCAATTCCTATGCGTAAAATGTACCATCGAACCTTTCCTT
Source organism: Caldora sp. SIO3E6 (assembly GCA_010672185.1). Classification (GTDB taxonomy): domain Bacteria; phylum Cyanobacteriota; class Cyanobacteriia; order Cyanobacteriales; family Coleofasciculaceae; genus Caldora. The sequence goes on from JAAHHL010001626.1 coordinate 127, forward strand.
GTTCTGGTTCTAAGTCGGTAATAATTAACCAAGGATCTTTGTAATCTTCAGACCAACATGCTAATAAAGTACAATCAATGGGGTTAGTTTTAAAACAAGTAACCCTACCTGACCAATTCATTGTTGTCTGAGATACAACTGTCTCTAAAGATTGCCATTCTTTTTCCCCTCTTACTCGATATGTTCCTTGATAATTGATTCTTAAAAAAGGATGCCAATTTAAGGCACAAATTTCAGCAAATAACCAATCAGCATACAATCCTCTATCTGCCGAAACAATGACTTGCCAATCATCAGGTATTGCATTGGATAAAGATTGAAACAGATGGGAGCCAATGAGGCTTCCAAGAGCCTTTTTCTGTACCTTTAACAATTTTCCAGGCTACGGGAATACCACAACCTTGATAAAGAACATGAAGAGAGAGAACCGTAAAATTTTGCCCAATATTAGTTGTATCTATTGCCAATGGCAGCCATTTTTCCTCACTATTCCATAAGCTGATAATCCATTTTAGTAACGGTGCGAAGCATTTATTAACATTTAGTTCTTGTCTTTTTTTGCCTTTTTTTGCCTTACTCTCTTGATACCACTCTTTGAGTCTTTTTCTTACTGTATTAGTTTTTTCTCCATTCACTTTAGCAATCAATTCAGAAACTCTAGTTAGACTACTTGAGCCAGTTATAACTATACCAAAACTCCAACTAGATAATCCTGCTATTTCCGGTAATGACAAATGAGGAAAGTGATAAGATACAATTCTTGACCAGTCTTTAAGATACTTATTTTGTAACATAGTTTAACCAATTAGCCAATTTTCTGGCTCGTTAATCATTTTGACTAGTCCACTTAAAATTTGATTATATTTACTATATAATTCTCTTCCTTTTTCTAAAGATATATAATTACACTTTACAGCAAATTTGAGCCAGACTTGCGTTTCAGCAGATTCAGATTCACAATCATTTAATTTAGCTAAAAATGATGCCTGATATCTTCTTTTTCGCCACGCCTCAGCAAGGTTAGCACTTTCCCGAGCGAGATGAACGACGAATTTGGTCAGTCAAAGAGTATCTTTCTTCAGTAGGAAATTGCGCAAGATAATTCAAAGATAGTCATAGCTGCATCAAATGCTTTTTGATAGATAATGAGATCTTCATGAGAAAAACATGCCTCTTTTTTCTTCTTCTCCCTTGTCCACTTTCCCCCCTTGTCTGCCTTGTCTGACTCCCATTATACGATGAATGTAAAAAACCTACCCTTGTGAGATCCCCCCGGCCCCCTTCTCCCCAGGGAGAAGGGGGAGTCAGAGAAGGGGGAGTCAGAGAAGCAGGAGTTCCGGAAGTCCTCTCCCTAGGGAGAGGGTTGGGTGAGGGCATCTGGCTCCCCTCATCAGGCAAATAGGTCGTCAGCACTCCCCGCACCTTGACAATCTCCTGCATCATCCCTACCGGAAACGCCCCAGAACCGAT
>JAAHHL010001627.1 GCA_010672185.1 Caldora sp. SIO3E6
AATGTGATTGCTAATGAATAGTAGCCCTCCGCACCTCCGCACCTCCGCTCCTCTGCTCCTCTGCTCCTCCGCACCTCCGCTCCCCCGCACCTCCGCACCCCCGCTCCCCAGCCTTATCAAACTTATTCAGCGAGCCCTATTTTGATAAAACTGAGCCCCCAGTTTGTGACTAGGAGCCCAGTTTTTAGGTTCTGTATAAGAGGTTAGAGTTCTGTATAGAAGTTGGTCATATCTTTTGATAGTTAGATTATCACCCATAAGGGTGAAGGGTGTCACCCCCTGTTTCATAATTTTTTTTTGATGGTAGTGAGAGATACAAAAGGAGTGGAGGGTGTAGGGAAGAGGTCAACCGTAGGAATAAGCTGCGTTCCTAGCTTTCATTAGTTGACGGCAGAAGAGAATTCTAAGAGCCTTCAAGTCACGCTCTGTTTCCAAGACACTTATGCGATTAGTGAGAATGCTCTGCTCATCTTGAGAGGAGGTATGCTGCTTCAGAAGAGATTCTTGTTGCTCACTCCAAGGCTGACTGAATAGATTCTCTCCTTGAAGTTGGGCAAGGAACTTATCCGCTACTGGGGTAGGCTCATGGCTAATACCCATCAAAACACGTTCGTGCTCACGGGAGATATCTTGCACCCGGTCAAGTAGCTGGTTATATGCTGCTTCCATTCCTTCTAGCGCAGCTACTAGTTCATTGTATTGAATTTGTGTCATGATCTTGATGTGTTAATAATTTGTGGGGTGTTCACTCACCCCCCATTTTTTCGTAAGGAAACTCCAAGAAATAAATCATCCCAATTTTGGACTTGTCTTACTCCCTCAGCTTCCTCAGCTTCCTCAGCTCCCTCAGCTCCTCCAACGATGGGACGTTTTTTTATTTGGAAGTCCCTAAGTAGTTATATCCCCTGGTAGCCTACAACATCCGTAGAGTTAGTTAGAATTATCCCGATCACAGGCTTCTAGTGATTTTCAGCGGTTTTTCTTGTGATTACATCGAACTAAACTTCATTATCCCCACCAAATTAAACAACATTGCTAAAGCTCCACACCAACCATCTTCAGGCAATCCAAGCCCATGCGGAAAGCACTTACCCGGAAGAATGCTGTGGTATACTTATCGGTCACCAGCAAGGTGATAACAAAACCTTAATTGAAGTTTTCCCTACAGAAAACAGCTGGAACAATGAGGCAGCTGATATCTTTAGCTCTAGGGAAACTATTGCTCAGTCACAAACTAGCAGGCGCAATCGCTTTACTATTGCACCAGCAGTGATGCTCCAAGCTCAAAAAAACGCTCGCGATCGCCAACTTGATATCATCGGAATTTACCACTCTCACCCTGACTATCCCGCTGTACCCTCAGAGTTTGATCGTGCGATCGCTTGGCCGCAATATTCTTATATTATTGTTTCCGTGCAACAAGGTATTGCCAATGAGCTCAAAAGCTGGAGCCTTGATAAAGATCATCAATTCCAGCCAGAGGAAATTATGACCATCCCTAAGGGAGATGGGGAGATGGGGAGATGGGGAGATGGGGAGATGGAGAGATGGAGGGATGGGGAAAAGAGAATTGATAATTTTTCTAAAAACTAATAA
>JAAHHL010001628.1 GCA_010672185.1 Caldora sp. SIO3E6
TTCCGGTTGATTAGTTAAGTCGTATAGTGTGGAGGTAAACTTCAACAGACTCCTTACCTCCGGAGCAATCTTTGAATTCTGCTTGGTACGGGTAGCTTTATCTGAGGAAGTAAGGGACTGACTCTTAAGCTTAGTTCCTTCTTCTCGGCTATCAGTTGGCGGCGGCTTTTCTAAATGCTGAGAACCATTATTAGCTTCATTCCCTCCCTTCCCATGTTTGTGATCTGCTACTGAGATGTTTTCATCCTGTGGGATAATGGCTTCAGAGCTTGGTTGCTCCGGGGATTTAGCTGAGTCTAGCTCCCGCAGTAACTTCAGCAGCTTCTGGGCTTCATCCTTGGGCACTAGTACATCTTGCTGATTCTGATTAGCCTCCTCTGAAGCAGGAAGGGACTGACTTCTGAGCCTTGCTACCGGTTCTTCTTGGCTATAATCAGCTGGCGGCGGAGTTTCTAAATGGTTAAGAGTATGATTAATCCTGCTCCCATTTGTCCCATTGGCTTGAGTTGACCAAGAGGTATTCTCCTCTTGTTGCGGCTGAACAAAATTTTGGTTAGAATTTCCATTTTCCCCGTTCCCACTTCCCAGCGTCTCCGCGTCTGTCTTCTCGGGGTGAACGAAATATGAGGTGGGATCTCCATTCGACCCGTCTGGTGTGTCTCGCGTCTCCGCGTCTGCTGACTCTTTTTCCCTCCCCTTGTTTGGCTCACTCTCCTGTTGCTGAGGCAGATCTGTACTGGATTGGTCTATACAACTAGATTCCTGGAAATCATCCTCTAGTACAATTTCCCAATCATCTAGGGCTTCTTCTGCTTGGAGATTGAGTTCTCTTGACTTTAAGTCAACACCCAACTGCTGTTCTAACTCAGCCTGATTTTCCTTTGCCACAGTCATGACCCTAATCTCCGTCACCTGCAATCTATAGACTTCCCCAGCACAGCTGCTTGCCTCAGAATGATCATCCCTCGATAATTGAGTAATAGTTGGCTTGATTGTAGTATGAGGGTGAGATTCTACTCCAGAGTTTGACTTTGCTCTAATAGTAGCAGAGCATTCTTTCCCTGATTGTCGTCAGCAGCTGATTGAATGGCTTCTTTGACCCCAGGAACCAGTGCAGTCCCTTGTAGTCGCAAACCCATCTCCATCAAAATGTCTGCCATCTCACTCTTTGAGGTTTTGTCCTCTTTGAGAAGACTAAACCTCCTCTCCAGCTCTTGCAACACCTGATTTTTAAGGGCAAGGATATCTTGCTCCAACTTGTCTCTACTAACTGAGATTTCCTGCTTGAGAGAGGTTGTCTGTTTATATACTATTTCATCGAGTGCTTCAATTGTCTTAGAAAAGTTCTTGTCGCTACGCTCGAGCTGATCAAGGCGGGAGCGCACCTCAGCTTCAAAGGTTGATAAACTAGCCTCTAGCTGCTCGAAGCGACCTTCATATTCCCGCTGATGAGAGCCAAATATTATATCACGTATTTTGTCAATATTCTCTATTCTTTCGCGGTTTTGGTTTTGTGGTGTAATTTCACTCATACTGATATATCTACGTTATGAACGATTTTTGTGAATACAGGGCATTCACCCTTGAACTGCAA
>JAAHHL010001629.1 GCA_010672185.1 Caldora sp. SIO3E6
GACCTAAAGTGGTTCGCTTTGTTCCTCCTTTGATTGTCTCTGCTGAGGAAGTTAATCAAGCTGCTCAAATTCTGGAAAGAACAGTAGGACAATTAGCTCCCTAGTGCAAGCTCTGAAGAAACAAGGCAGGACGCGGGGACGCGGGGACGCGGGGACGCGGAGAAAGAGAGATTTTCATCTTACGTGTGAGGTGAAAGTTCATGGGAGTCTGACTTGAAAGTAGGAAGCAGTCAACAGTCAACAGTCAACAGTCAACTTTCATCACTTGATGGTGAAATTTTTTCATCGGGACTGCCTTCTGCTATATCTCTATCTCCCCACACTCCCCACACTCCCCACACTCCCCACACTCCCCACACCTTTTTTCACTCACCCATATTCATATTGCTACTGGAGAGCTTTTAACTGCTCTTCCGATAACCCCACTATTTGAGCAACCTTTTCAATTTCCATTCCTGTTTCCAGTAGATTTCGGGCAGCTTGTATTAATTTAGCCTCGGCTTGTTCCTTGGCAGCACGTTCCTGTTCCTTGGCAGCACGTTCCTGTTCCTTGGCAGCACGTTCCTGTTCCTTGGCAGCACGTTCCTGTTCCTTGGCAGCACGTTCCTGTTCCTTGGCAGCACGTTCCTGTTCCTTGGCAGTACGTTCCTGTTCTGTATCAGTTAACAGCCAGTTACCGGCACTATCGCACCAGCGTAACCAATGACCAGGGACATCTTCAAATACTCCCTCCCAAATTCCCAAACCAATCTCTAAATCTGCTAACCAAACCATGGGGTTTTCTGGGTTAATAGATCGCTCCTGATATTGTCCTCCCTCCAGCTTAAAATAGCGCAATTTTCGAGTGTAGCGACTATAAACAATGTAGTGAGGAACCTGCAAATATTTCTCGTACACCTCTAGTTTGGCAGGGGGTTTGTTTTTAGTTGGTTTCGCTGATGCTACCTTGGAAGTTTCATCATAAAACCGTCCCAAATCTTCGACTTCCGTACCTGGAGACAAAAATTCGATGACCACATAGGGACTTTTGCCTTCCTGCCACACCACATAACTCCGTCGCAAGTCTTTACCCTCATACAAGTGAGGCACATCGACTGCCAGAAACCAGTCGGGGCGCTTGTGCCACAGGGGATGGTTTAAATCATAGTAGAGGTTAAGATCAGAAGCACTAAAACAATTGTCACTAGGGTAATTGCTCAACCGGAGGCTGCGACTGAGAAATTGTGGTTGCAGATCATGAAATTGATCGGGCAATCCTGGCTCCTCTGGATACTCACTGGGCAAATCGTACATTGTCGGCAGTTTTTCCCGAGGCGATTCTCCTGCACAGACACTTTGTGAATCTGGAGAATCGACCTGTTCGAGTATTGGTTTGTAGTTGATGGAAACCATAGCCAACCTCAACCCTTGCCTAATGACTTGTTTTATTCTATCTTATAGCAGTTGCCAGGGCAGTTAAGACATTCTCGGCAAGTGAACAAGGGGCTTAAGCCCCTTGTCTTAATCGCCTTAGCGGTGTCCATATAGCAGTTGCCAAGTCGATACCGATTGCACTAGTGAAAAAGATTCTAATTCTGGCTGCGAATCCCCAAA
>JAAHHL010000163.1 GCA_010672185.1 Caldora sp. SIO3E6
TCACAATTACAGGTTGAGACTGCCAAGGGTAAGTTTGTAGTTTAAAACTAATGACAAAGGAGATAGAAGCATTCTTTACCTCTTTTTTGCCTTTAGTAATTGAGACAGGATATGGTGGCCAAGACATGAATTCTGCCCCTTGAAAAGTATTAGCCACACGGTAAAATGTTAACTGATATTGCTCGTCTTTACCAAAAGAGATAGTAGGATTTTTAAGGAATTCTGTTGCTAGATAATAAGGCAGAGCTTGAAAAGATACAGTTTGATCAAATAAAGAATAGGTAGTAGGTTGTGGTGACCATTGCCAAGCTTCAGACTGGAGATTACTCAGAGCAGCTTCAACAGTATCGTCTCCCAAACAGTGGCTAAATTCTTCTCTGAGCCAATCTTGAATCAATTCTGGCAATAAACCTAACTCAGCTTGTTCACTACTCCAAATCCAAGGAACGCCTGGATTTTGCCATCCGCGACGGGCTGTTTGAACAATTTGGGGAAAGCAAGCTGAAATAACCGAGTCGAGGGAGTAAACAGGAACCGAAGGATAGCCTTTCCCAGTAAGTTTGACGCGCTTCTGTGCCAGAGATTTAGCTGTTTGTTGCCAAGCTTCAGGAACGCTCAAAGTAAAAAGATTGCATGGTGCGTCTATATCTAGAGAGTAAGCACCAGGAAGAATAGTATTAAAGCTCATGATTTAATCCTTTTGTAGATTTAAGTGCCTCGAAAAAAGCTCCGTACAGAGAGTTACCTAGAGTTTTTTCGTAGGGTTGTTTCTCATCACCATTAAGTTCGCCCGATAATTCTCTAATGATGCCGACTAAAAGAGAAGTGGTTTCATCATCTACTTCATTATCAGCAGATTTTGGGGCAAACTTGGCATCGAGAAAATGAACCAGACAAGGAACTCCACCCCTAACTAAGCGTCCGATGATTTGCCAAATACTAACCAACTCTGTCCAACAGAGAACGGAACGTTCCTCTGAATTGAGCTGAGCAAAAGACATTGCTCTACAATTGAGGTCGAGCATTTTAGCAATAGCAGATTGGTAAAATTGATTTTCTACTTCAGTCAAGGTTAAAGAAGCATTTCGCTCATAATTTTCCGCCTGTAAAATTGCCCAGTTGTTGAGTTGTCGAACCGTTATTTGCCAATCATCTGGGACGGGCATGGGGCGACTAAAAAATACAACAGCCCCAAAAGCAGCAATGTTATTCTTATTGAGAATATTGTGTCCCCGTTCGAGTGCCATCAAAGGAGCAGTAACAATTTTAGTTGGCCAATTTTTTAAGTCTTTAATTTGACCACGACGAATTCCCTCGAGCTCCGCAGGAGCGTTATCGCGACGCAGACAAACAATACTGTCTGTTTGCCCTGGAAAATAACGGGGTAACAGTAATTCTTTAATCCACTCTGCTTCGTCATAGCTGTTCGTAACTATGAGAATACGCTGTCGGTCAGACCACTGCTTTGGATTTTTACTTTCTAAATCTTTTAGATTTTTAAACAAACGGTCGAGAAAATTAGGAGCTTTTCCTGGTCGCTCACAAATGGCTTTGACCATGTATTCAGCAGCTTTACGACGCTTTCCTGGAGGTAGTCCCGATAAACGGATAAACTTACCTTCTGATTGTTGGGGGCTAAAGGTAAATTCACTGTCGCTAATGCCAGCATTTCCGGCTTTGTCATTATCTTTAGCTGGTTCTAGTAAAACAGTAGGCTGATCTTTGAGATGATAAGCAGGACTGCCTGGAGCATAACTAGTTCCTGAAATTAAAACGGTATGAGGGCCATCCCAGTTGTCTATTGACCAAAGAGTAGGGAAATTTAGCAACAAAAAACGACCTACGCCAGCATAGCGGAAGTATTCTAATTTCCCACCTTGACTACTACCTCGATCACGGGTGTAGCGAAAACCCAAAATATTGCCTACTGGTGCAGCAGGAACGACGGGGAGAAAATCGCGGGGTGGGCGATATACTAAGACTTGACTCAGATCGTGAAAGTCGATAATCTGGCTGCGAACTAGTTCGTTGAGATGGTCAACTAAAAAGCCAAGGCGATTATTTAAGACTGTAATTAAGATGGCAAAATGTAGATTGCGCCTTATTTCCTCAAACTGAATTTCATCTTTGAGAGAAATTTTCAGATGTTTGAGCCAACCTTTTAACCATTCACCAACTTCTTCTAAAGCAGTACGATCAGTGTCTGCACTCAAAATTGTATGAGCCAGAACTGATAATTCCTTCCCTTTACGAAGATCTAAAGGAGCATTAAAAAATGCTTCTACGGTTTTAATTACTTCTTTTCGACGTTGCCGTTGTTCTTCAGGCGGTATACCTTCGAGCAGAGATGCTTTTCTTTGCTGGTGAGTGGCTTTTTTCTCTAGTTTGCGGGAAGATGTATCAGTCTGGGGAGTCTTTAATAAATCTCGCACAATCTTATTGAATAGAGAGCGTCCCGTAAAGGGAGTCGTACCTAGCCACTCAACTAATTTTGGTTGATTGTGCAGTCGAGGAAGAATTAAATCTGTAGCAATTTGAGCGTGGTCTTGAGCGCGTTTCCCAGCAGCCAAGAGTTCTGCTGCCATACTGCGTCGGTCTGAAGTATAAATATTACTGGCAAAACCCAGCCCTAGTTTATTGAGAAAAGAGTTTCCAGAAGCATCTACCAAAACCTGGCTGGGAGCAAAAGACTCATCTAACTCCACCTGTACCCGGTCTGCTTCATCAACAAACAAAAAATCACACTCACGATAAACTGTCTCAGCCCAAGTTATTTTTTGCTCAAATGCTTGGTGAGGGACGCGGGAATAAATCAAGCTTCCTGGGGTTAATACCCAAACCTTTGCCAGGGCAATATCTTTTTCTAGCTGATGGCGAGGACATTTGTAATAAAGGGGACAGGTATAGCCATATTTTTCCCAGAAGTCCTCTATATCGTTTTCATCATCATCTTCGCTATTGCTATTCTCTGATTCTAGATCCGCAGCTTTCTGATAAAGGCTATGACAGGGTTCAGAAGCAAACTCCCATTTTTCTTCTGATTGCACTAAACCCAATAGAGGACAAATAGGACTAAACCAACGCCATGCAGGATGAACTGCTCCTTGAGAGATTTCTTCTCCTGCTCTTGCGAAAAGAGGTTCGTAGACTTTTTGGAGATGATCTTTGCGGTCTCTTCCTAGAATAGGAGCAGCCTGAATTGAAAGTCCGTGAGCAAAAAGAGATGCCAATCTTACCGCAGTAACTACATCATTAACGATTAAGCCACAGCGATATCCTTGCTTGGCAAAGTGGTAAATCAGAATTTCTAGTAAGGTTGACTTACCTACATTTAACAAACCAACTATATGTATTAATCCTTCGAGCTTCAACTCAGTGCTGGGAAGAAAATCATTATTATCTGATTCATCCATCAGCTTTAAAGCAATACCACAGAGACGTTGGTAGTAATTCTGCTCGTCTCCAGAATTAGCCAGTAGCCTGTCCATCTCCCGTGCGGTTTCCTTTAATTCCTCTAAAGTTACAGTATGAGAGGGATTTTTTGCCTTGCGGTTTCCTTTAAAAGTAACGGTTGGAGAAGGAGCTATATCGGCTACACTTTGGGGAATGGAGATGGGAATTTCTATGGGGGAATTACCCTTGTGAGAAGATTTAGTGTACCAAGTTCCCGCCGTTGCTAATTTGACTTTTTGTTGCTTGTGAGGCGGGGCTGTCGATAAAGTTTGTAGATATAGTTTTTGCCGTCGAGGATAGACGGTTGAAGGAATTAATCGAGGGATATCTTTGGGGTCATTTAATTCAAAAGTCCTGATGGTTTCAGGCAGCTTGATATATTCAGCAAGCGATCGCTTCCATTGGCTTCCTTTGCGACGAATCAGATAAAAACGTGCTCTTTGTGCCTTCAGCCAGTTATTGTCGTCTAGCAAACATTCAACTCGAAAGCGATACCCTAACAGTAATGCCGATACGGAAGTTGCTGGGTCATTTGGAGCAAGCTCTTTGAGTAACGTTAGCCCTAATTCTACTTCTGTAATTAGCTCGGCTAATTGCTGAACTAACTTAGATTGTTTTTTTTGACTAAAATCGGGAAAAACCCTCGCCACGTATTCTTTTAACTCATCAGATTTACGCAATGCAGCCCGCACTTCCTTGCCCCATTGAGCAATATTACGCACGATTTTTTTTCCTCTTTTGCAAAATTGTTTTAGCTTCAGCGATAACTTCACTAATCAATTTCAATCTTATGCCATTGAGTGAAGGTTCTAATTTTTCACGCCTTACCTTGATACCTAATTCTTGCTCTCGCGAGTCAGGAAAAACAATAAATGTCTCTTGAGCATCAGGGCGATACTGTACTTTTTGTAAGCGCTCTTTATCCAAATAAGACCAATCTTTGACATCAATTGCCCAGTGAAGTTTTCGGCTGAATTCCACCAGCAAATCGAATTCATCAATTTGTGGCCATAGCGTAACCCGCACACCCAACTTAGACAGTTCTTCGGCTAAATGGATTTCCCAAAGTCCTGGAATAGTTCCATAGCGATATATTCCTGGTGTAACCACTTTCATGGTTTCAGCTTGCTCTCTAGTGATTGTTGCTTGAGGAGGTAGCTTCCACTTTGCAGACAGGCGATCGCAAGCTGTATTGCGACAGCCATAACTACCATCAGAACGTTGACGCTGGATGTATTGACAACGAGGACAAAAATGAAAGGTTCGATCTGCGCTTAAATCTACTAGATCGACATACGCCTGCTGTAAATAATTCCGTAGAGGTCGAAGAGTATCTTTTGACAAAAGACGGCGATAATCTTTGTAAGGAATAACTGGTCGCTCTGTAATCAACTTGCGAAAAACCCGATAGGATTCGTCGAGTTGATTGGCTCGGCAGTATTCCAAAACATCCTGTAAAACTTTTTCCTGCACCTGCCTTTCGACATCTTCGCCCGTTACTAACCACTGATGGGCAAAATCAGAAATCAACCCGTCTTCAATCAGGGTTACATCTGATGATAAATTTTGAATTTCTTGGGCAGGAGTCCATTCAATTACTGGAGTTTCAGCCCATTGAAAAAATTCTGGTAGGCTCTCTGGTGCAGTTTCATCTTTTTGTAATAAGGAAGTCAAATACATTCGGGACATTCCCAAACGTAATGCTTGAGGTAAATTAGCTCTTTGCTCCGGCTCAAGTTTTTCCCATTCAGCTAGCCCTCTTGCTAAATAACGCAGAGTCTCTGTTACGGGGATTTGTACCTCTGGTTCTACTGGTTCTTCTCGAATCAAATGCAAAGTTCTGGGAACATGATCTTCCCATTCCACATCAACACCTCGCATTGTCTGTAGCCAGCGTTGTAAGGTAGCTTTCTGACGAGGCTGCATTTCCAGTTCGATACATAACTCTTCTAGGGTCGGGCCTTCTTTGTGTACGCGAAACCATTCTTGTAACGCCTCTATAATCTTCTCTCGATGTCGGGTTACTTTCACAGGAATAGCCTCCTTCCGCAATCCGTCTGGATAAGAGTATGGCATATTTATTTTTTAAAAGTCAAGTAAATGTTGTGATGTTTTTATAATGTTTCTGATGTTTCTGTTTTTTGCAGGTAACATCTACACTCTCAGGGTGAAAAAACTAATATAACCTTTGTATGGCAATAATTACAGCTTCTTGGAAATTTTAAAAAAGAGGCAGCGCAAGCTGTTCGACCTCTAGCCTGAAAGATTTTATAGGTTTTGGGGAGGCGACCTGGGAAATGAAAAGCTTTGTATGTGAGAAAAGCCCCACCAGGAGAATAGATGTAGTGCGTTCATGTCGCGTGTGCATTACCCACAACCTAAATTCTTCCAGGATTTACGCTTGCTTTTCCTGTTAGAGCAATCAGCTATTCCGATGCCGTAAGCAATCACGTAATCCAACACTGGAGTTTGCTGCGTTGGGTTTCACTCCGTTTCACCCAACCTACATTAATGAAGTTATTTTCCCTCCTCACTATGAGCTGGGAACTTACAGTTTGCCCAAGTCTGCTGTTCAGCAGTAGTAACATCATGTCCGGCTAAACCGTCATCATTTCCTTCTATTTTGCAATCTTGCTCCTTGACTTCTACCTTCTGCCCTTTCTCCTGGGTGAACGAAATTTGGCGTGGGATTTCCATTCTCCGCGTCCCCGCGTCCCCGCGTCCCCGCGTCTGCTGACTTGTTTCCCCACTCATTTTTTCGTTCACCTCTTTCTCCTCTGCCTTCACTGGCTCCTCTGAAGTTGTTGAACTACTGCTAGTAGCAGCTGCTTTCAAAGTGAGCTGAACAGTTTGAACGTCACCTTCACTAGCTGCATGTTTCAAATCCCGTTTCAAGTGAGCATTGTCAATTGCTTCCTGTTTAGAGCGAGAACTAGTATTGAAACATTTTTCCAAAGCTTCATTGAGCCCAATGCGACGAGACATGGTACGGTACTGGCGCTCTGTATCTAGCAGCTTTGCCATTAGTTCTAGGTGCATGGCGTCATCACCACAAATTTCTTCTAAAACCTGCCATTCATCACTACCTAAAAGACGATTATCGGCTCCGGGGCGGGAGTCTTTAAAGATTTCTCCAGTGACTTGTTGATAGATACGAGGTAAGCTGTCATCAAATTCGTGTTTTTCTTCTAGCCAGATCCGACGAATTTCACTGAGTTCTTCTTCTGTAATTAGAGTAATATTACTCATCTCTTCTGGACCAGAGCAACGAATTTTGGTTTGAGCTTCTAAGACTCGCCGCAGCCAATGTTCTCGCCATTTTTTAGTATAAGGTCCAGGAATGGGCTCTACTGAAATTTCCCCTTTGACATTGCGCTCAAACAACTCTACTTTGCCATAGATACGACGAAAGTCTCTGCGATCGCGGTCATCATAGAGATCTAACTCATTGCGGATATCTAGTAGAGGCTGCATCCATTCTTTTTCTTCATCATTTTGAATCATCGCCTCCATAGATCTATCTTTATTTACCATTGTGCAAACCCAGCAACCAAAGCGGGAATCGCCACAACTAGGAGTAGAAGTATCGATTACCAGAGGACATTCATTGTCTGCTGTTGCACCTCGGTACATAATAAATAAGTCTTTATTACTGTTTCCCCAAGGATTTGGCCACTGATTCAAGTAAATCCAAACTTCATCATTACGCCAGTCTTCTATAGGGGTGTAAATGAGGGAGTTAATTAAACTGGCTCTTGGATTGAGGCGATCTCGCACTCGACCTTTTGCGTGCTTTGCCATGACACTCGCACGTTTGTTGCTTTCTGCTTTACGCATACCTAAAACAAGAATTACTTCCCCACTTGCTCTAACCATTTCACGGATAAAGCGGTTTGCAGGAGTAATTTTCAGGCGTTCCGTACACCAGCGAAACCTGTTTCGCGGTGCTGGGTAACCTTTACCAATTAAACAAACCCAGAAGGTATCCTTTACTTCAGGATAAAGCAGATGGGGTTCTACCGGCATTTTCTGCTCTTGTGCCGCAATCTTCATCTGCTTTAAAGAGTTGCTGATCCAAGCAGATACAATAGGATTCTCTACCAGAGTATCTGTGGTAATAACATGAATAGTCTTAGTACGCTTTTCTAGGGGGAGTGCTGCGATCGCATTCCAGACTAGCTGCAAAACTGTAGTACTATCTTTGCCTCCGCTGTATCCGATAACCCAGGGAATGGCATCTAGACAGTACAGTTCTTGAATTTCGTTGGTGAGAGCTTCGATATCTGCCACCAACTCAGTAACTGTGCGGTTATTCTGCTGTTTTTCTGACTGTTGGGGTTTATTCATTGCTCACGTATACTATTCTGTCAATTGGCAATTGACTGATAAAGGGGAAGGGAAGTATTCATCATAATTAGATTAATACAACAGTACTCCCATATATAACAACCGCCAAGGCGATTAGGACAAGGGGCTTAAGCCCCTTGTTTGGCTTACCTGAGAATGTCTTAACCGCCCGGCGACTGCTATGATTTAATTATTGCACATACTTTTAGTTTTTAAAAACTAGCTTACAAACATCCAATTTTTATTTATAGTTTTTATAAACTAGTATTATTTTTCTAAAACTAAGCGTGAAAGACAGTGTAACTCCCGCAACCAAAGACCTTGCCAGCCAAATCCTGGAGCAGGAAAACCAAGAAAGACAGGCGCTAGCACTACTCCTAGATAGACATTTGGCGAGAAATGATCAACTGCTAGTGCAGAAAACCAAGATGGGTAGTACAGAAGCGTTTATTGGGGCAGTAACTCTAGAATGGTTAGCTATTCGGGTGCGCTTTGCTTCTCAACTACCCCTGTTTCAACAAAAGTTCGATCCTCAAACCAATAATGTGGTTAGGGATGCAGAAACTATTGAAGAACTTCAGCAACGTCCTCTCGATTGGTCTCGTCAAGCACCTTTAGCACAGTACCTCGCAGCGCGGAAGACTCATAAGTTTCCCGCAGTGCTAGTAGTTCTCAGCTCCCGGTGGGTGGATGAACCTCAGGCGGCAGAATGGGATAAAAAGAAGCGTGCTCTCACTTCAGCTGCTGACTTCACAGCTTTAGATAAAGATGGGATAGTGGGATTACTAGATGTTTCAGAGAATGTTTCGATTTTTGCCTTAGATGGTCAACATCGACTTATGGGTGTCCAAGGTTTGATGGAGTTAATTAAAACCGGTAGACTTCAGAAATATAACAAGGCAAAGAAACCTGCTGGCTCAGTGATTACTATGGATGACTTGATGAAAGAATATCAAGTAGAGCCTGCTTATCTTCAAAGTTTAGCCCAGGAAAAGATTGGCATTGAGTTTGTGCCTGCGGTAGTCCAGGGAGAAACTCGTGAAGAAGCGCGGCGGCGAGTTCGCTCGATCTTTGCCCATGTTAACTTAATGGCTATTAGGCTAAGCAAAGGACAGCTGGCTTTGCTTAATGAAGATGATGGTTTCTCGATTGTTGCCAGAAAAATTGCGGTAACTCATCCCTTGCTCAAAGATTCGGAAAAGCGTAATCCTCGCGTTAATTGGGATAGTGCCACAGTTGCGGCTAAGTCAACAGTTTTGACAACCCTACAAGCTCTTAAGGAAATGTCTGAGTTGTACTTGGGGTATAAATTCCTTCATTGGAAACCTTCAGAAAAAGGTTTAATTCCGATGCGTCCTGAAGATGAGCAATTAAAACAAGGCTTGGGGGATTTTAAAGCGCTTTTCGATTATTTAGCAAGTTTACCTAGCTATCAAAAACTGGAAGCTGGAACCGAAACTCCCCAGTTAAGGCGATTTAGTCACGAGAGGGGAGCAGGGGAAGGCAACTTACTTTTCCGTCCCGTCGGACAAGTTGCTCTAGCTCAGGCTTTGGGAATCGTGGTATTTAAGAAAGGGTTATCCTTAAAGGACATTTTTGAGAAACTGCGGCAGTATGACGCCGAAGGTGGCTTTAGTCGCATGGATGACCCTCAATCTCCCTGGTATGGAGTTTTGTATGACCCCAATCGCAAGCGGGTGCTAGTTTCTGGACGAGATTTAGCTACTAAGCTGATTGTCTATCTGCTAGGGTGTATTCAAGATAATTTAGAACGTGCAGAATTGCGCATAGCTGTGGCGGATGCAAGAGCTATGGGGAGAAATCAAGCAATGAGTTTTGAGGGCAAATTGGTGAAGCCAAAGGAAGTAGGATTACCTTCTTTGATTTAGCAAGGCAACAGAGATGGTGAGGAGCAATGGGAATGGAAAACAAGGAAGTGTAGCTGACCCCGAAGGTAGGGAAGGTTTATCATCCCCATCATCTGAGTCCTCCCACACTCCTCCTGACTCACCGTTCGCTCAATTTTAGAGTCTATTCAGAATTATTGTGCCAAAACACTTATTCTATAAAGGTTTGAGAAGATCTAGAGAGGAGTGAGCTTTCTGGAAATTCAGAGAAGCGATCACTAGCTAGGGTCTGCTGAATAAGTCATTAGCTATCAGTTTTTAGCTTTCAGCCGTCAGCTTTCAGCTTTCAGCTTGAAGATTACCCAGGGATTTTCCACAACAATGACAGCTTTTTGAGCCCATTTGATACATTTCCTT
>JAAHHL010001630.1 GCA_010672185.1 Caldora sp. SIO3E6
GTTCTTCCAGTGGCAGGAGCTGCACTAGCAGCTATTGTATCTCCTATTGGTTTGGTTGGTGTCGCGATTGCAGGTTTGGTTGTGGGGATTGGGGTACTTATCGCTAAATGGGATGAACTTCCCCCAGGCGTTCGTAATGCCGTTGAACAAGCGGGGAATCATATTAAGTCTTTCCCACAAAATATTGCTCAAGTACCGTCAGCTATTGGGGCATTTATTGGACTGATTAAAGCTCATTTTATCAGATTGGGAGTTGAAATTAAGTTTCAGGTTACCAAAGTTACTAATACTTTCAAAACTTTAGTAAGTGCGGGTAAAGCTCAGTTCGCAGCATTATGGGCTGAAATTAAATCACGCTTCGAGCAAATTAAGCAGACGTTATTAAGTCTGCCCAGTATTGCCAAAAATGCTGGACAAAGCCTGGTGAGAAGCTTTGCTGATGGTATTAGTAATAGCATTAGTCAGGCAACTTCTGCTGTTTCTAATCTAACCCAGAGAGTTAGAGATTTCTTACCATCCAGTCCTGCCAAAGTTGGCGCACTCTCTGATTTAGATACATCTGGTATGAAGTTCGCTGAAACTTTTGCTAGTGGGATTGAAACCGGTATGGGAGCCGTTAAAAATACGATGGCTACCTTTACCGATGGGCTTTCCTCTCCCATTTCCGACTTAGGGTTAGTTGGGTTAAGGCATCCCAAAGGTTACTTCGGTGATGCTCATAATCTTATAGGAGATGATTTGAATTTCCACGATAGGTTGTTACAAACTCCTTCCCTTGCTACAGCTGGATCTAGTAGTAATTTTAGTGGTCAAATAACTGTTAACTTTTCTCCCCATATAACTATCAATGGGGGTGGTAATAGAAATGATGTTATTGAGGGTTTACGCCGATACGAACGAGAGTTAATGGATTTATTGAAGGATGCGAGTAGTCGTTGGAATAGGGGGCAGTTTTAATGGCGATTGGTAGGTTTGGTGATGTTTCGTTTGAAGTTCCAGAAACCTTGGGTGTGTCGGGGGAGTATGGTTTTCCTTTTATTCAAGTGCCCAAGGTTTCTGGATATCCAGCTTTACAGGTTGTGGGAGAAGAATTGGCAACAGTGCAGGTGAGGCTGAGGTTTTCGGAGAATTACAACATCCCTAACCCTCAAGCTGGCTTTGATAATTTCCTGATTGCTGCTTCAGCGAGAGCGCCAAGACAACTAAATATAGGCAAACAAATCTATGGATTGTATGTGATTGAACGATTGAGGTGGGAGGTGACTGAAATGACCGATCAAGGTGATGCCTTGGTTATCGATTGTACAGTTAATTTCCTTCAGAGCAAAGAGTAGAATTTAGAATTTAGAATTTAGAAAGGAAATAATCATAACATTTCAAAAATGGTAAAAAAAGACCTGCAAGAAAGAACATTAAAATTTAGCATAAGAATAGTCAATCTCTGTAAATTTCTGAGAGAGAATGGTGGAACTGGTTATGATATAAGCAAGCAGTTAATCCGCTCTGGAACAAGTATCGGAGCCAATGTTGAGGAAGCACAAAATGCTGAAAGCAAACCAGATTTATTCATAAAATGAGTATTTCACTCAAGG
>JAAHHL010001631.1 GCA_010672185.1 Caldora sp. SIO3E6
TCAAGATTAAAAGCTCCTTACTTCCTCCCCCTGCCTCCTGCCTCCTGCCTCCTGCCTCCTGCCTCCTGCCTCCTGCCTCCTGCCTCCTGCCTCCTGCCTCCTGCCTCCTGCCTCCTGCCTCCTAAAACCTAACGACTTACAAGCACTCTATTCAGATTTTTCTGATGAGCTAGTAATTTTTCATAGGTGAGTAAAATAAGCTCTTCTGTTTCTTCCCACCCAATACACTTATCTGTAATCGAAACTCCATATTGTAACTGCGATAGATCACTGGTAAGTTTTTGATTACCTTCTTTCAAGTTAGACTCCAACATCAGGCCAACTATTGATGTGTTACCATCAACAATCTGTTGAATTACATTGGTAAATACAGAACCTTGCAACTTATGGTCTTTTCTTGAGTTTCCATGGCTACAGTCAATAACCATTCTCTGAGGTAGACTTGCTGCTTTTAGTTTGTCTTCTACTAATTGGATACTTTCTGCTTCAAAATTGGTCTTACTCATACCACCACGTAAAATCACATGACAGTAGGAATTCCCTTTGGTCTTGAAGATACTAATCTCTCCTGTTTCGTTAATTCCTAGGAAATTATGGCTAGTTTGGGATGCTTGAATCGCGTCTAAGGCAACTTTAACGTTGCCATCCGTACCATTTTTTAACCCAACAGGCATGGATAATCCACTGGCCATTTCTCGGTGAGTTTGGGATTCGATAGTACGGGCTCCAATCGCAGACCAGGAGATTAGTTCAGAAAAGTAGCCAATTGCAATGGGGTCTAGAGCTTCTGTAGCAGTAGGTAATCCGATCTCAGCAATTTTAATTAATAAACGACGAGCCGTAATTAGACCCTTCTCTATATCGAAAGAATCATTTAAGTCTGGGTCGTTAATTAATCCCTTCCAACCTACAGTAGTTCTCGGCTTTTCAAAATAAACTCTCATCACCAAAAGAAAGTGATCTTTGACTTGATCTGCCAACTTCTTTAGCTTCCGAGCATATTCTTCGGCTGCTTGAACATCATGAATTGAACAAGGACCAACTATAAGGAATTTCCTCGAATCCTTACCGTCAAGAATATTCTTGATTTCCTGCCTTCCTCGTAAAACCGTTGCTGCAGCTGAGTTAGTTAAAGGTAACTCATTTTTGATTTTGAGCGGATGCATTAAGTTTTGTGAAGATTCAATATTTATGTTAAAAATTTTATTAGCATCCATTTTGATTAACTCACCCTTGTCCCTACTGGTTGAACTTATAAATTATACGCTATCGTATCGTTAAAGCTGATCAAGCAACTTGGGGATGCTCCCTGTGCCGATGGCGGGGATTTAAACCTGATGGCTTCCACTAAAGACAAACAACCATGAAGACAGTTGAGGATTTGTGGCAATCTCCACCAAACAATTTGATGCTGTCAGAGGATGATGTCCATATCTGGCGTGCTCAGCTTGACTTACCAGCAGAGCAGATTCAGCAGTTGGCAGACACCCTTTCTACCGATGAGCAGCAGAGAGCTGACAGATTTTACTTTGACAAGGACAAAAAGCATTTTATTGCTGGTCGCGGCTTCTTGCGAATGATCTA
>JAAHHL010001632.1 GCA_010672185.1 Caldora sp. SIO3E6
TCTCCTGCCTCCTGCCTCCTGCCTTCTGCCTCCTGCCTCCTGCCTTGTGCCTTCTGCCTCCTCAAAAATCAACCCCTCGTTTCAAATCTACACCTTGATCACAATAGTGCTTGTGGCAAATCATCTCTGAATGGACAGTAGCTAGATCAAAATATGCCGGTTGATGCAAACAACGACCGGTGATAATTACTTCTGTGTCACGAGGTTTACGCAATAATGCCTCGACAATCGACTCTACTGGTAATAATTCTAAGTCAACTGTAGGGTTAAGTTCGTCCATAATAATTGTTTTGTACAAACCAGAAGCTAATGCCGCTCTGGCAATTTCCCAACCCCGTTCCGCTTCCACATAATCAGCGATCTGTTGTTTGCCTCGCCAGACGATCGCATTACGACCACAGCGGTGATGATCAACTAAATTGGGGTAAGACTGCTTCAGAGCCGCAATTGCTGCATCTTCTGTATAGCCAGTACCTCCCTTGAGCCACTGCATAATCAACACTCGGTGGGACTTATCTGTGCTAATGCCTCTACCAATTGCCTGTAGAGCCTTACCTAGAGCATTGGTAGATTTACCCTTACCTGCACCAGTATAGATTTCAATACCTTCAATCCCTTGTTCCCGAGATACCGGATGATCGTGGGGAACTGATTCGGTGTGCAAATCCGCCAGATCCAGTAGGGATTGGGGTGTACCCCTACCTGTTACAATAATTTCTAAGCTCTCAGGCTTGTTTTTAAGGGTCTGAACTACTTCATTAACTGGCAGTAAACCCAAATCTAGTACAGGATTAAGCTCATCAAGGACAACTACAGAGTAGAGGTTAGATGCGATCGCTCCTTTAGCAACATCCCAACCTCGCCCTGCCTCAGCTTGATCGAACGGTGTTACTTCCTCTCTGTCAAAAAATGAACTCCGTCCAGTGCGCACCTGATCAATCAAGTGAGGAAAACCCTGTTGTAGAGCTTCAATGGCCGCATCTTCATCATAAGAGCGTCCAGGTCCTTTGAGAAACCGCAGCAACAAAACCCGGCTACCAGTGGCGGAAATCCCCAGTCCAATGGAGCGCAACACAACCCCCAAAGCTGCCTGGGATTTACCTTTTCCCGCACCATCGTATACGTGAATCTGACCGGTTAAGCGCTCGGAACGCTCAACTGCTGTGCGAATACCAATACCAGTTCTGGTCATTGTCAACTTTTGAAACTATTCTCAATGCCAGCATTCTACTTAACTCAGATCCTAAAATGGAAGCCCGATTATTTAAACTATAGCAATAGTGGAAGGAAAAATGTAGTATTTTAAGGAGCTACAAGGACGGGTTCGGGAGTATACGGATGAAAGAAGCTGTTTTACCACTAGAGACCATTGTGTTTCAAACCTTATTACTGCTGGTAGCGATCGCGCTAGAAGGCAGGGTTTTTTACCATAGATTAAACCTTGGCCGCCAAATCAGCATTAAATATGCTGCATCAATCAATCTCCTGGCCGCAATTATTAGTTGGTTTTTGTTTTTCCTCGTTCAGAACTGGCTCCCCCAGGAACTGGAATCAGAAGTAATTAATTTCATCTTCTTTGATC
>JAAHHL010001633.1 GCA_010672185.1 Caldora sp. SIO3E6
GGTAAGCTTTCCCTAGGACAGGCAGCTGAGCTATCTGAATACTCAAAACCCACCTTTATGGAACTGCTTGGTAAGGTTGGTATTCCTGTTTTTGACTATCCCCCAGAAGACTTGGAACAGGAGATGAATCTTTGAGTACCGACTCAGGCTACATTGGGATAATATTCATTCTGGTTGGGGCGCAATGCTTGCCATTTGTGTCAACTTAAGGTAAAACCCTTATCTCACCTGGAACTTAAGTTCCAGGCTAATAGCTCAAGTCATCTAAAGATGACTAAACTTTCTAACCAAAAAGCCAAATTTTTAATCATTCCGATGCAACCGGAATTGATATAACAAGTAACAAGTAATAAGTAAGAAAGAATGATGTTGAGTGGCGCAAAATTGCGGGACTACGTGATGTACTAACTCATGCCTACTTTAGCCTGGAAGAGCAAACCCTTTGGGATATTGTGCAAAACAAAGTACCACCCTTGCGAGAAATGGTGCAACATATGGTGAAGTTGGAGTTCGGCGAATAATAAGATTGCGATCGCCTACAACACCAGCTTGCACTGATCATTTATATTGTAGATTGAGTCGATTACTGAAATAAGCCTATCACTTTCTTCTTCTGTGGAACTGGCATCTTGCCAGTGCAGCAATTTCCCTTAGCCAGGAACAGGAACAAACGAGCGATCGCGATCGCCTAGAGAATCTTCAAAGATTGCCCCTCGACTTATCAAGTCAAACTTCATCTCCTCAGAGATTCCTACACTACCTCCAAACCGAGCATTATGCACAAGTGAATAACTTAGGCCAGCATCACTCAGGTCAGCATTGCTCAGGTCAGCATTGCTCAGGTCAGCATTGCTCAGGTCAGCATTGCTCAGGTTAGCACCACTCAGGTCAGCATTGCTTAAGTTGGCATCACTTAGATCAGCATAACTCAGGTCAGCACCTCTCAGGCTGACACCACTCAGGTCAGCACCTCTCAGATCTCGGTCTTGAGTTGGCTGATTGAGAATTTTCCAAACTAGATGCCATTTATAATTGAGCTGGGCTACTGAGCTAATCTTAACTCCTTTCAGGTGAGCACGACTCAGTTTGGCATCACTCAGGTCAGCGCCTCTCAGGTTGGCATCACTCAGGTCAGCATTACTCAGGTCAGCATTGCTCAGGTCAGCACCTCTCAGGTAAGCGCCTCTTAGGTTGGTACGACTCAGGTTAGCATCAATCAGGTTGGCACGACTCAAGTAAGCAAAACTTAGGTTAGCATCAATCAGGTTGGCACGACTCAGGTAAGCACCTCTCAGGTAAGCAAAACTTAGGTTAGCACCTCTCAGGTTGGCACCTCTCAGGTTGGCACGACTTAGGTAAGCACGACTCAGGTTAGCACCTCTCAGGTTAGCACCACTCAGATCAGTGCCAATCAGGTTGACACCACCACTCAGTTTTCGACCTTTAGCCTTTTGAGTTAAGATTTCTTCGACTAGACGGGACTTCTCATCATCAACCGAAACTTGAGTAACCTCAGCCTTTAATTTTGCTATATCTGCCGGATCAACACTACCAGCAATAGTAAATGCCAATCG
>JAAHHL010001634.1 GCA_010672185.1 Caldora sp. SIO3E6
TGGGCAGTTTCCCCTAACTTAGCCAGATTTTCCCATAATAATGATGCATCCTTATCTACTTCATCTAGAGCATTGGTAAAGCTTTGGCAGAGGTGAAACCCATACAAGCTGAGGGTAAAGTTTTTCATTGGGAATTGGGAATTGGGAATTGGGAATTGGGAATTATGTACCCTCGTAGGGGCGGGTTTAGGGTCACAGTTAACCCCTATTTACGATAATCTTGATACAAAACCCGCCCAATGGCCACCGTTAACCCCTATTTACAATAATCTTGATACAAAATATCCTTCCCAGTGTCGGAGGGCGTAGCATTTGGATAGGTATACTTGGGTTGATGTACTTCAATTGTCGCCCAAATGCTACGCCCCTACATACCTTAATCCTGCCACCTAACACCTACCAATGGTCACCGTTAACCCCTATTTACGATAACTTTGATACAAAATATCCTTCCCAGTGTCGGAGGGCGTAGCATTTGGATAGGTACACTTGGGTCGATGTACTTCAATTATCGCCCAAATGCTACGCCCCTACATATCTAATTTGCACCTACATACCTACCATCTACTACCTAAATCGTATCGGGATCAATGCCTAATTCTCGTAATTTGGCAGCTAGACGCTCTTTTTGCTGGTGTTCTGATTCTGCGTATTCTTCCGGTGTAGGCACTAGTTGTCCTTCTGGGGTAAAAAAGCGGACGAAATTGTTATGGATTCCGAGATATAATCCTAACTGTTGACTCCACAAATGTCCTCGCTCATTGGCTATCAGTTTTTCATATTTGCCGTCTACTAGATGAAAGCCAGATAACTCTATGTCCTCTGGATCGAATAAAAAGTAGTCGGGAGTGCGGAAGGTATCTTGGTAAATCTTTTTCTTCGTGGTTTTATCTGTCTCGGCTGTGGATGGGGAGAGTACTTCGACAATAACATGGGGATATTTGCCCTCTTCTTCCCATACTACCCAGCTTTTACGAGTTTTCCGTTCTGCATCTAAAACAACGAAGAAGTCAGGACCTCGGAAAAATTCTGATTTGAGTTGGTTAGGGCTATAGTAAATAGTAAGATTAGCCGCAGCATAAAAATCATTGCGATCGCGCCACAGTAATTTGAGACATTGGAGCAGTAGGATAATTTGGTCTAGGTGTAGTTCAGTTTCCAAGGGAGGTTCATCGCTATATAAGTCGCCTGGGGGAAAGATAACATCCGTAGCGATCGTTTGGGAAGTTTCTGATGGTTTAACGATTTCTTGAACTGGAGTCATGGGAATGGAGAATTTAGAATTTAGAATTTAGAATTTAGAATTGGGAATTGGGAATTATGTAACTTCGTAGGGGCGGGTTTAGGGTCGCCGTTAACCCCTATTTACAATAACCTTGATACAAAACCCGCCCAATGGCCACAGTTAACCCCTATTTACAATAACTTTGATACAAAACCCGCCCAATGGCCACAGTTAACCCCTATTTACAATAACTTTGATACAAAACCCGCCCAGTGGCCACAGTTAACCCCTATTTACAATAACTTTGATACAAAACCTACATCGTAAGAACGTCGAGTAGGGAAAGA
>JAAHHL010001635.1 GCA_010672185.1 Caldora sp. SIO3E6
GGTGTCGGCATGCATTTTGCGGTCAATGGGGTGGGTACCCCTATTCGATGGTGGACGACGATGGATATGGACTATCTCCCCCGACGGACCCGCAATTCGTAATTATCGCAAGGTGAAAAAACTCCCAGGGTCAGATCTAGCGATATTAGAGTTTACCAGTAACCTTCCTTACCAAGTAGCAACCTTGGCTAACTATCCAAGAGGAAAAGACCGAAAATACGTTTTTGTTTCTGGATGGTCTAATGCAAAATCAGATAAGAGTCAGATCAGCCATCTCTTTGAATATAGTGCTGGATTTCTTTTCGATGAAGAATCATCACCGTTTTGGACGCGGGATTTTGGTTCTTTGACCTATGGTTATAAGTTGGTTTACACCAATTTTACCACGGCAGGGATGAGTGGAGGACCAATATTAGATACTCAGGGGCGGGTGATTGGGATTCACGGACGATTGGATGGGGTAGGAGTAAGAGAGGAAGTGGGGAATCTACGTCCAATTCCCTTAGTTTTCAGTTTAGGAGTTCCCATCAGCACCTTTTTGGATTTTACTGCTCAAGCAGGCACAGAAGTAAAAGGGTTGCAAATAGAGACAGTTGCACCACCAAATTTGACCGAATCAGAAAAAGATTCAATAACGAAATCTTTGCGGGAAAATATCGAAATTCCCAACAATAGTAGTGATGCCATAGCTTGGATCAATTACGGTAACCAATTGTGGCGGTTATTGCAACCGGAAGCAGCGCTGGCAGCTTTTAACCAAGCGATTCAACTCAAGCCAGATTTCTATCCAGCTTGGTATGCTCATGGACTGGTTTTGCATTCTCAAGGAAAATATCAAGAAGCAATTGAGTCCCTTGATCGAGCAATTCAAGAAGACCCGAAAGATTTTTTTCCTCTGTGGCGTCTGCGAGGCTGGGTGCTTTACAACCAGAAAGAGTACCAAGCAGCACTAGAATCTTTTGACAAGTTACTGGCACTCGATCCTCAGGCTCAGACGCAGGATTTTGCACTGAATTTACTGCGAGGTCTTTCACTTCGAGGGTTAGGACGTTACCAAGAAGCAACTGTTGCCTACACTCAAGCCATTGAAATTAATCCCCATCCTTGGGCTTACAATAATCGTGGAAATGCTTACTTTGAGTTAAAAAACTACCAAAAAGCTTTATCTGATTACAGCAAAGCTATTGAACTCGATCCTAATTTTGCTGCTGCTTATGAAAGTCGAGGACAGGCTTACTGTCAAGTTGGCAATGAGCAGACTGCCCTTAGTGATTTTCAGCAAGCGGCAGAACTTTATCGAAAGCAAGAACAGATAAATGAGTATCAAGAGGCTGTTACCAAGGAATGCCAAGAATTGTGAAGACTGCATGTAGGATGTAGAGGCGAAGCATTCGGGGAATAATACCAAATCCGGTTACAATAGAGCCGTTTTGAGCAAACCGTGAAATCCCTGTAGGGACGCAATACTGCTCAGTTAAGAATTGATCCCCCCAACCCCCCTTGAAAAAGGGGGGCTCTTGTTCCCCCCTTACGAAGGGGGGTTAGGGGGGATCAACAGGGATTGAACCTTAC
>JAAHHL010001636.1 GCA_010672185.1 Caldora sp. SIO3E6
AGGCGAGGGAGGAGAAAGGAGGAAAGAAGGTAGAAGGAAAGAAGGCACCAAGGTTCATTGGAAGGAGGTAGGAGGTAGTGTTTCTTTCATTCGTAGGGGGCGGTGCGCCGCCCGTGGGGCGGCTCTTAAGAAACACAGGCTCAAACCCCTGTAAAATGGTAATAATTATGAAAAAGTGTTTCTTCTGTACCATAGCGGCGCAAGATTCGACCCCACACCCCACACCCCACACCCTACACCCCGCGCCGTTAGGCGCTTTCAAGAAACACGAGGCAGGAGGCTCCGAGGCAGGAGGCAGGAGGCGAGGGAGGAGAAACGAGGAAAGAAGGTAGAAGGAAAGAAGGCACCAAGGTTCATTGGAAGGAGGTAGGAGGTAGTTTCTTTCATTCGTAGCGGGCGGCGCACCGCCCGTTGGGGGGATCTTGAGAAACACGCTTAAAGCTAATGGCTAATAGCTAATGGCTAATGGCTAATGGCTAATGGCTAATGGCTAATCGCCCCTACTGCTCCCCAAAGTGTTTCTCCCATTCAATTGGGGGCGCGAAGCGCTCCTCAGGGGCTCTTGAGAAACTAAAAAATACTGATTTAGGTCTGAAAACCTTGATATGACTAGTTTCTCACTTCTTTTTAGGCAAGTAAAACTCTTGTTCCTCCTGCCTCCTGCCTCCTGCCTCCTGCCTTCTAATGCTCATTACTTATTCTCCCAAGCCCTAATTAATCACCAAACCCTTGACATTCTCCCTTCGTTCTGGCTAAGCTAAAACTAGCACGGAATAGAAAAGAGGCAAAAAAATGAACAACAAAACCCACGTCGGCAGCACAGAAGCATCCTTCATGCTAGGTATCTCTGATGCCAGAGTCCGCCGCCTTCTCTCTCAAGGGCGAATCAAAGGTGCCACCAAGCAAGGTCGGGTCTGGATGATTCCTCTATATAAAGGAATGCCCATAGTCATTGCCGGACGCAGAGGTCCGAAAGGCACTTGGTACAAGCGCCCCAGACAAGTGGAAACCTGCGTCGTCATCAACCGGCAAATCATTGCCAGCAACGCTAAGAACAATAAAAATGAGCCGCCGATTGTGGTAAAACAAGGCAAACATAGCCATAAATGCCATCAATTAGATATCAAAGGCCCCTGCCGCCTGGTCTATACGCCCCACGATTTAGGACCCTGTAGTGCTCGCTTGTGGATTGAAGCTGCTGCCCAGGTGCCGATGGTGAGAAGTTGTAGGGTGTGTTAGGCGCACTGTGCTGTACCAATTTTGACCAGATGATGGTTGGCTTTCCCCGCCCCTACTGTATGTCAAGGGTGTAGGGTATAGGGTTTGGGGCGATGGTGACAAGTTAAAAGGTCGTGCATTTTGTCAACTCCCATATATAGCGTAGTGGTTCTAAAAAAAACCTACATATGGAAATACTCCAAGGGTTAAGGAAAATTGTATTCTTCTTCCTCTGCTCCTCTGCTCCTCTGCTCCTCTGCTCCTCCGCTCCTCTGCTCCTCTGCTCCTCCGCTCCCTTGACAACGACATCTTTACCTTAACTTGTCACCAATGGGTTTGGGGTATCGATTGTGA
>JAAHHL010001637.1 GCA_010672185.1 Caldora sp. SIO3E6
CGCTAACAGTAAACTCACCATCATATTCTTCAGAAATATGCATGGCATCTACACCAAAATCTCCGCTTCCCTCAGTTAGACAATCGAAAGTATGATCGCTGCCTAGATCTAAAATAGTTTGAACACACAAATGTACAAAAGCTAGGGACTTCAGTCTGCCTGCATCACTAATGGAAAGTTCTTCAGCAGCTTGTTGTTGAATTGCATTGGTGAGCGATGCTAAGCGTTGGTCAATAATAGAAGCATAAATATTCATAAGGCACAGTTGAGTGCAGATAATAATTAAGATGCGTTATGCTGTCGCCTTAGGGAAGCCATGCCTAAGGCTATACGCATCCTACGTGATCGGCTAAAATAAAGCATCATCTTTTGGTTTACCCAATTATGATTGCCACTCCCCTTTCTTCCGTTAATCTGCGGCTGATTACTACTGCTGACTATCATCGAATGGCAGAAATTGGGATTCTGGGAGCAGATGAACGAGTAGAACTTATTGCCGGACAGATTATCCAGAAAATGCCCAAAGGTCCTGCTCATAGTGCATTGTGCAAGGGTGTTGAAAAATTGCTAGAACATAGTTTGGGCGATCGCGTTCTGGTTCGACTCCAAGACCCGATTCAACTCAATCCTTACTCAGAACCTGAGCCTGATATTGCGGTTGTTCATCCAAATTCTAACTTTTATTCCGAACATCATCCCACTCCCGATGAAGTGTATTTGATTATTGAAATTGCCGATACGACAATCGAGCGAGATTTAAGCACTAAAGCCGATCTCTATGCAGCAGCAGGTATTCTTGATTACTGGGTTTTCAATATCACCTTACGGCAACTTCATATTTTCCGAGATCCTCAACCTAATGGTTATCAACGTCAACTCATTTTACGAGGTCAGCAGTCCGTGAGTCTTCTTGCTTTTCCCAATTGCACAATCGCAGTGCAAGAATGCTTTTAATTGTAAAGGCGATCGCTAAAGCTCAATAACGAGTTTGTGCAATAGCGCAAGCGCTGATCTTTTGCCAATTCGAGGACTGCAATTGCTTGCTCACGGCTAACACTAGGAAAATGATCTAAAAAATCATCTAGTGAATCACCTGCTTCGAGATAATCCAGTAAAATCTTCATTGGCACTCGTGTACCCATGAAAACAGGAGTCCCTCCTAAAATATCGGGATCACTATGAACAACACACGATCTAGAGGTCATAATAGTCTGCTAAAAGTAAACAGGTGAAGATAATTTCTCACTCCCTAACAACTTAATTAGACTTCATTCAACCCTAATCTCTGCCGCATCTGTGAGCTAGAAATCCCGCCTTCAGAACGTCGCCGCGCTCGTGAGCGCTCAATTAAGGCGATGAATTTCGGGTTAGTGCTCAGCGAGATTGTTTCCATATCGACATTTTCGAGGGTAACTAATGCCGCAATAGGTTGACCGTCATTGGTAATAATAACTGGCTCCTCAGTAAGATTAGAGGTATACTCAGCCAGTGTTGCACTTGCTTGTGTGATGTCAATCATCTTCATAAATTGTATACCTCTCCCGCAATAAGGACTTGATTTCGTTCCTT
>JAAHHL010001638.1 GCA_010672185.1 Caldora sp. SIO3E6
AGGGATTTTCCACAACAATGCCAGCTTTTTGAGCCCATTTGATACATTTCCTTGTACAATACTTGGCTTATTAACAGCTGAAATCCTTGTCACCGCATAGCTTGCACACTAATTCTCCCAAGCCCTAGTTAGCTGACTAAATTGAGCCAGAAAATCTTGACATTAAAACTGTGTTGATTTAACAAAAAAGGATAAAAAAGTTATGGCGATTGAATCAAGTCAATTGACACCGACTCAACTTGAGGAATTCAAAGAAGTATTTGATTTATTTGACGCTGATAGTAATGGGGCTCTAACTAGAGAAGAATTAGTAAGTGCTATGGGGTCTTTGGGAATGACTCCAACCAATGAAGAACTAGAAGCGGTCTTTATAAAGACTGATAGCGACTTGAGTGGAACCATCGAATTTCCTGAATTTGCCGAGTGGGTAGTCAACAAGGTAGACCCCACTTCCCAAGACAATCTACGAGAAATCTTTTCCCTGATTGATTTAGATGGCAATGGTTTGATCTCACTCGATGAATTACGTCAATTGTTGGACTCGTTGAAGGTTAATCTTAGCGAAGATGAACTGAAGACAATGATTGCCAAAGCAGATAGTGATAACAATGGTGTAATTGACTACAACGAATTCCTGGAAAGTGATGAACTTTGGAGTCAAATCAAGTTAACAGTTGGTGTTACCCGTTCCTTTAAGGAAATTCTCAAGCAGTATACCCAACTGGCGGAAAATCCTCAAGCTGGGTTCGGCACGATTAATCCCCTACCTTATGGTAAAGAAAATGCTGCCAAAATGGGATATGACGTATCCCAACTTCCTGACCAAGTTTGGGAGTCTTCCTGTATGTGCGGTAATTCTTTTTCCCTGGGTTCGATTAACCAAGGTGAAACCGTTATCGATTTAGGATGTGGTGCCGGTGCTGATCTTTGTGTTGCTGCTAGTTTGGTAGGTGAAACGGGGAAAGTCATTGGTGTAGATATGACCACCGCAATGGTGAAAAAAGCCCGTGAAAATGCCGAATTATGTAACTTCACTACTATTGAAGTGATTAAAGCACCCTTTGATCTGGGCAAACACGAAGATATTCCCGAAAGTGTAGCCGATGTGGTCATTTCCAATGGGACATTTAATTTATCACCTCGTAAGAAATGTGCTTTTGTCCAAGCCTATAATTGCTTGAAACCAGGGGGTCGGTTTTATTTGTTGGATGTAGTTCGCGAAGGAAATTTTGAGGCGGAACTAGAAAAAGGGAGTTGGTGCGATTGTGTAGCAGGCGCTATACCTATTTTCAAAGTGTTAGAACTAATGGCATCAGTGGGATTTGTCGAATGTGAACATGTAGGCTTCACCGGTTACCGCACCTCTGACTATACAGTCACAGCTACCTTCCGAGCTAAAAAAGCTGACTAGTGCTCTGAAGGCAGGAGGCAGGAGGCAGAAGGCAGGAGGCAGAAGGCAGGAGGCAGGAGGCAGGAGGCAGGAGGCAGGAGGCAGAAGGCAGGAGGCAGGAGGCAGGAGGCAGGAGGCAGAAGGAAGGAGGCAGGAGGCAGGAGGCAGGAGGCAG
>JAAHHL010001639.1 GCA_010672185.1 Caldora sp. SIO3E6
GAGTTCAGGAGGAATTTTCTGGTAAAAGTGCAAGGTTTTTGAACTAAAAAATACCATTTCCTTGCACTTGGCGAGACTGAAAACGATTGAAAAGCTTGTCTGGCATGGCTTCCACACTTATTCAGCAGACCCTAAGTATCAAAAAAATCATCAGTTTTTCTTTGTTTTCCTATCTCCCCACCCTCCCCACACCTCCCACACTCCCCACCCTTTTTTTCGCTCACCTGTTAGTTCCTCTCCGCGTCTCCGTGTCTCCGCGTCTCCGCGTCACTGAACTGCTCCTGCCATTGAACATAGAACAACAACAAAGCTAACAAACCATAACCAAGAGACCAAGAAGCACCAACTCCCCAACCTAACTCGATGGCTGTATCCCCAATTGTCCACTGATAAGAGTGAAGCAAACCAACCCAAGCTAAGATAGCAGCAACTAATGACCACAAAGCAGCCTTACCGAATTCTCGTTCAATAATATGAACCGTCATCGCTGCTAGAATCATGGCGGAAAAAATCAAGCCTTGTTCGAGAGCAAAAGCTCCAGTAATATAGATGTCACTCAGTTCAAAGGCAGGAACCAGCTCTGCAGGGGAAAAAGGTTGCTCCGGTGTTCCCAAACCAGCAACTCGTAAGGCATTCTTCGCAATCAGTGCTCCCCAGGCAGCAATCCCTGGCATTAAACCAACTACTACTGCTGGTGCATGGCGAGATGGGGTAGCAGTAAAACTCTGGCTCACAATCACGATGCCAATCCACAGTACAATTGCCATGCCGGTGTCGATGGGAATAAAGAAAGTTAGTAATCCTACCGTTCCAGTCAAACAGATAAGTCCCATTACCACAGCATTGAGCAGAGAATAACCTACCCTGGCTCCCATTGCTTTCCAACCTGGATGACCAATATAGATTGTGGTAGGAAAACAAGAACCAAACAAGGCTGCTACTAAAGTTCCAATACCGTTAACTGCCAAACAGGGAGCTGCGGGGAAATGGTCACCTGCTGCCTCTGCACTTTCCAAATTCTGGAGACTACCCACCAAGTTAAATAACCCCATCGGCAAGATAATACTGAAATAATTTAGTATTACTGCGCTCTTTTGCCACAAATCACCCAGCCAAAGTTGTGGTAGATAAAATCCAATTGGTGCTGTTGCCGTAGTGAACTCGGTTGAATCCCAACTGGCTAAACCCGTACCCCAAGCTAGGGCAATACCTAGTAAAACTGCTAATAACCCACCAGGAATAGTAATCCTTGTTCCAGGGAGCAAAAATTTCACCCGACCAAAGTAGGTTAACAAAATTACTCCCAAAGGCACTAATCCAACAATAGGATGAGCATAGGTGCGTAGCAGAAAGCCTATGGAGATAAAAGTCAGAGCAATCCCTCCCAAAGTGGACAAAAGAGCCGCACGGGGGGTAAATTGCCGCAATTGATTAGCAACCCAAGCTCCACCCAACTCAATCAATCCAGAGCCAAGGCAAGCCACCAAACCTGCCTGCCAAGCCAGTTCTGCTGCTTGTTCCGAAGAAGCTCCCGTTGCCAAGGCATCCAAGCGAACTGGCAGCA
>JAAHHL010000164.1 GCA_010672185.1 Caldora sp. SIO3E6
TATCATTCGCTCTGAAAACTTCTGCCGATATATCTGGGGCAACTCCTGTACCACCTGCTCTAGCATTCGTGAACGGTCATTTAACTCCTGTACCGACTGCCGCAACTGATATATTTCTTCATCCCTGGTTTTGATCTGCTCTTGGTAAAACTGTACCTGCTGCTCCACCTCTTGCAATTGCTCTCGTAAGGAGCGCATACTCGCTTGGTGGCGCTCCGATACCTCCGGCTGAGGCATAAAGTTGGCATTTCCTTTGACCAGGCGGAACAATTCCTGAGATAATTGCTGTACCAGCTGGTCTCTCAGACGCAAATCTTCCCGCAGACGAGTAACTTCCGATTGAACCGTTTGTCGTCGGGTTTGGTTTTCAGTCTGACTCACCATAACTTACAGCTCCGAATAATATGTTCTCCTAGTGGCAACAGGCGACAGTATGGGTCGATCATTAACTTAGGGCTTGCTGCTAATGTACCATGTCCATCCAGTATAACGATACTTCTTACCGATAGATAATCTTTCTCGGGAGCTGTTTCTTACCCTTTATTAACCTAACTTTTGGTGTTTAACCTACTCCCAAGGATAATCAGCATAGATTAAGATCTAGTTGAATTTGAGAAAATTAGTCCCAATGAGTGTAGCAAACAGCCCAAAGAAGATTAAGTTTGGCACCGATGGATGGCGGGGGATTATCGCCGACGACTTTACCTTTGCCAATGTCTGTAAGGTAACCCGCGCGATCGCTAGTTATCTAGAAACTGCCTACACTAAAGACCGTCCGGTTCTGATCGGCTACGATCCTCGTTTTCTGGCTGACCAATTTTCCCGCACTGCGGCGGAAATTCTGGCAGACTTGGGTTGGACGGTTAAAATTGTAGACCGGGATTGTCCAACACCAGTAATTGCTTACAATGCCCGGGAGCTGAACTCAGCTGGGGCACTGATGTTCACAGCATCTCACAACCCAGCCCCCTATTGTGGCATCAAATATATTCCCGATTATGCTGGACCTGCCACACCAGAAATTACTGATACAATTGTTGCCAACATTGAAGGGTCAGATGATTCACCCCCTAGTGGTAAAAATAGTGATAAGATTTCTACCTTTGATCCAAAACCGGCTTATTTGAAGTTTATCTATACCCTGCTGGATATTGAAAAGATTCGTAGTGCACACCTCAAGGTGAAATACGATGCCCTTTACTCAACTTCCCGTGGTTATCTGGATACAGTTCTAGAACACTGCCAGTGTGAAACGGAATCCTTCAATACTACCCGGGATGTTTTGTTCGGTGGCGGTATGCCAGAACCAAAACAAGACCAACTCGTGGGACTAGTAGAAGCTGTAAAGCAAGACAAGGCTGATTTGGGTTTAGCTACCGATGGTGATGCTGACCGTTTTGGTGTTGTAGATGAGCAAGGTAACGTTCTAACTCCCAATACCATCCTCTTGTTGCTAGCGCGTCATCTGATCAAAAATAAAGCTCAAACTGGGGCAATTGTCCGTACCGTCGCCACCACTCATCTTTTGGATAACTTTGCTCTCAAGCACGGTCTAGAAATTTACGAAACCGCAGTAGGCTTTAAATACATTGGTGCCAAAATGCGGGAAACCGAAGTACTCATTGGCGGTGAAGAGTCCGGCGGCTTGAGTATCATTGGACATATTCCCGAAAAGGATGGCATTCTGGCAAATATGTTAGTGGCAGAAGCGATCGCTTATGAAGGTAAGCCCTTATCCCAGTTGGTAGAAGAAGCAATTGCCGAAGCTAACGGCCCTCTGTTTAATCAGCGATTAGATTTACATTTGAATGACGCTCATAAAGCAGCAGTTTTGGAAGCCTGTACTAGTAATCCTCCCACAGAAGTTGCTGGCATTAAGGTGAAAGAAGTAGGTCGTAAAGATGGCATCAAACTCTATTTAGAAGGAGGTAGTTGGGTACTGTTGCGTCCTTCTGGAACTGAACCCCTAATGCGTGTTTACATGGAAACTAGCTCCCTAGAGCAGCAAAACCAAATTGCTCAAGCCATGGAGCAAATGATCGACAAGATGGAACCTGCCAAAGTGTAATTGGTTGTTGGTTGTTTGTTGATGGTAGGAATTTTTTTGTTGGAGAGTTAAACAACTGTTTTAGCAAAGAAGGGTACAGGTAAAGGGGGGCTCCGGAGTAGTGAGGAACTTAGAACTTGACATTGACAAACGCAATCAATTGTGTATGGACTTTCAGGTATTAGATCTTAGTTCTGAGCCATACTCCCACCCCGCTCATGTAGCGTCCCCTAAGGAAGGGTCTCTCAACAACAAAACCAATAACCAACAACAAATAACCAATGAAAACCTTCGCTAACTTACTCTCTTCCTTGATTGTAGCTGGATGGCTTGGAGCGATCTCGCTACTATCGATTCAAAATATTAAGCCAGTATCCCTCAGATTCCTCTACTTCGAGTCAATTGAGCTCCCGGTGGGTCTGGTACTGGCTTTTAGTGTTGGTTTAGGTATTATCGGCGGCGCAATTGTGCCTCCCTTGCTGCAGCTATTTGAACAACCAAGGAACTGAGGATCTCGAATAGCTTGAGAAACAGGTAGGGACTTGTGGAAAAATAGGGATACCTAAAAGCAAAAATCTATTGGACAGATTTATACTTTACTTAGTACTGTTGGACAAACCAAGATGTTCCTCGAAGAATTAACACCAATTTTGACAGAACTAACTCGGCAGCCAGTTGCTTTCTTGGGTGGATTTTTTTCTGGAGCGTTTCGACTGAACCTCTCAGATGACCCAGTCAAAAGCTGGCTAGACAAGCAAACTGGCTCTACTGGAAACACTGCTACCTCCAAAGAAAGTGGCAATGGCAACAATAGTGGCCCTCAATCAATTTCCATTGAATAGGACGGCTGCTCAGCTGCACATTATTAAGCTATGATAAAACCATCGTTATCAATTCAGGGCTGGCTTTGGTAAAATTTCGAGTTTTGTAGCTATTTGGATGGCTGCTTAAGTCGAAAATTCGCTTTTGGTTAGTCAGAAACATTTTGAACAACCTCTATTGTTTAAAGTTCTTGATGTAGCTCTGAATTATCATCGAAAAAAATGGTTCTCAAA
Organism: Caldora sp. SIO3E6; assembly: GCA_010672185.1. Lineage (GTDB taxonomy): Bacteria > Cyanobacteriota > Cyanobacteriia > Cyanobacteriales > Coleofasciculaceae > Caldora. Next base: position 3,103 of record JAAHHL010000164.1, read on the forward strand.
CTTCGTCCTTCCTGGACAGCTTGACAATTTGCTAAAATGCATGTGTACTGAAAGTGACAATACTGCGCAATCAGTAACTGCACCTCCTTGAAAACTGGATATAAGAGGTTCTGTACAAAAAAGCTTGTACAGGTAAAATATCCAAGCGACAAATACCAGTCTTTTAGCGACACCGTACCGCAGGGCTTGCGGAATCGGGACTCTTAATGAGTCGAAAGTCTGTGGACTCCGTGTAAGACAGTACATGGTTCTTTGACTATGGTATGCGACGGTGAATGTTAGCGCAGCGGACGCAGCGTTAGCGAGTAAGCAGAAACCTAAATCGTGAGGTTTAGGAATCACCGCCCTTTTAGGGGGGTGAGGATGTCCAAATTAGTCCAGCCTTATCTAGCCACATGACCATTTACATAGGAAATCTGTCTTACCAAGCCACCGAAGAGGATTTAAGACTAGTATTTGCTGATTACGGCAATGTTAATCGAGTCACATTGCCAACAGATCGTGAAACAGGTCGAGTACGCGGTTTTGCTTTTGTTGAAATGGCAGAAGATGCCGAAGAGGAAGCAGCCATCTCTAGTTTAGATGGTGCTGAATGGATGGGACGCCAGCTCAGAGTCAATAAAGCAAGACCCCGAGAGGATAATCGCCGTCGTGGCAGATAGAGCAATTTTGAGACTCAGTCTGACCCTTAATTACTAGTTTTTATACCACCAAACTCGCTGTTGTTACCCATAGTTAATGACAGTATTTTTGATTACTTTCATTCCTTAATTAGGACACCAATAATTGAGGATGAGCTTTCCTATGCCACAAAACAACAGAAATAGGCAATATAGCGCTACGCGCTGGGGAATGGGGAACAAAAAAGCTTGCTATTCAACTATTCTAGCAATTCTTGCTTCTGCGCCATTTTTCCTAAGGTTAGCGCGTAGCGCTATAAACAATACTACTCAGCTTGAGTTAATACCATGTACCAAAAGTAGCTGGAGACTTAAAGGAGAGGTAATTATCCATTATCCATTGTTCATTATCAATTATTGAATCAAACTTCCCTAATCTCCCAAGCAAATACCTAAACCTCTAGCTGTTTTAACCAAAGTCCCTTTAGGATCTACCGCTTGATATTGACTAATTGCCTCAGCAATGGGCACACTCATAACCTGACGGTTTTGCCAAGTTACCATCCGGTCATATTCCTCATTGGCAATTAAATCAACAGCAGCGACTCCAAAAGCTGAGGCAATTAACCTGTCAAGGGGAGACGGTGTGCCCCCACGCTGGGTATGTCCCAAAACGGTGACTCGTGTTTCCGCACCACTAGCTGCGGAAATACTTTCCGCCAGATAATGACCAATACCGCCATATCGACGTTCCCCAAAACTTACCAGACACTCAACTTTGTCTCCCGCTTCCGTACAAACTGCCTCTGAGACCACTACTATACAAAAGTTCTGACCCTGCTCTTGGAGTTCTTTAATTTTGCGACAGACATTATCGATGCTATAGCTAATTTCTGGAATGAGGATAATGTCAGCTCCTCCAGCAATACCAGCGCTGATGGCAATATGACCAGCATCCCTTCCCATCACTTCTAAAATCATCACCCGGTCGTGGCTAGCAGCAGTAAAGTGCAAACGATCTAGAGCTTCGGTAGCAATATTCACTGCTGTATCAAACCCAATGGAATGTTCTGTAATCCCTACATCATTATCAATAGTTTTGGGAATACCAACGAAGTTAATGTTCCCTTGCTGAGCTAGTTTCCTGAGAATTGCTAGAGAGCCATCTCCCCCAATGCCAATTAGGGCATCCAGTCCTAATTCATGGTAACCCGCAATAATCTCTTCTGAGCGATCGCGTACCGTGCCATCTGGCATCGGAAAAGCAAAAGGGTCTCCTTTGTTAGTGGTTCCCAGCATTGTGCCAGCATTGGTTAGGGCTCGGATAACTTTCTCCCGGTCAAGCTTCATTGCTTGAGGAGGGTGGTGCATCAAACCATAAGTAGCTCGCAAGATTCCCAATACTTCCCAGTTGTAACTACCCACAGCACGGTGAGTTACAGCTCGAATCACAGCGTTTAACCCTGCACAATCTCCACCACTGGTGAGAATCCCAATACGTTTATGTTCTCCCATAATTAATGTTTTTTTAAGATAACCTGGCTATGTTGAGTAATTGTGGCAGAAGTATTCTACCGGTTGAGGGGCTGTTAATCGCAAAATAGGAGAGAATTTAAAAAAATCTCCATTCAGCTAGCAGCGTTCAGCTATCAGCATTCAGCGTTCTGCATTCAGCGTTCTGCATTCAGCCAAAAAGCTGATAATGTTTATTTGCAACTTTGGGATGCTTCCTCCTCCTTTGTCCATCCCCAGGATGTTGCCTCAACTTCTGTAGTTGATCTAAAGTTATCAGCCTGATCAACAATGCCTACTTAAAATAGAAAAACAAAGAGGACTCAGTATTCAGCTTTTTTGAGACAACTTCCACCTAGCAACTATCTTAAAAAAGCAGGTACCTGACTCGATAGGGAGTAGAAAAACTATGGCAGATACCAGTAGTCAGTCTGTTGCTCATGATCGTACCCTGGATCGCGATTGTACAACACTGTCTCGTCACGTTCTACAGGAACTCCAAAGTTTCTCAATGGAAGCACAGGATCTAAGCGCCATTATGAATCGCATTGCCCTAGCGGCAAAGTTGATTTCTCGACGCATGAGCCGTGCTGGTTTAGTGGAAGGAGCTTTAGGATTTACGGGTAATGTCAATGTGCAGGGAGAATCCGTCAAAAAGATGGATGTCTATGCTAATGACGTCTTTATCTCGGTGTTTAAGCAAAGTGGTCTTGTTTGTCGCTTAGCATCGGAGGAAATGGAAAAACCCTACTACATCCCAGAAAACTGCCCAATTGGACGTTATACCCTACTTTATGACCCAATTGATGGTTCTTCAAATATTGACGTTAACTTAAATCTTGGTTCGATTTTTTCGATTCGTAAACAAGAAGGCAACGATATTGATGGGGAAGCCCGAGATTTGCTCCAAAATGGGCGCAAGCAAATTGCCGCTGGCTACATTCTCTATGGTCCTAGCACCATGCTGGTATATTCCATTGGTACTGGTGTTCACTCCTTTGTCCTCGATCCTAGTTTAGGTGAATTTATCCTATCGAGTGCCAACATTCAAGTACCGGAACACGGCCCAGTTTACAGTACCAATGAAGGAAACTTCTGGCAGTGGGAAGAGTCCATCCGCGACTACATTCGCTATGTCCATCGCCATGAAGGATATACTGCCCGCTATAGTGGAGCATTAGTAGGAGATTTCCACCGGATTTTATTCCAGGGTGGGGTCTTCTTGTATCCTGGTACCCTGAGAAAGCCGGAAGGTAAGTTGCGTCTATTATACGAATCGGCTCCCCTGGCCTTTTTAATGGAACAAGCTGGTGGTGCAGCAAGTACAGGAGATGCAGAGATTCTAGACGTCTTGCCAGAAAAACTTCACTCCCGTGCACCATTAATTATTGGTAGCAAAGAAGATGTAGCTCTTGTGAAGTCTTTTATTCAGGATAGGGCAAGGGAGTCCCGAGAAGGATTGCAGATAGCACGTTAGTCAGGATGAAGAGTGAAATATAAAGTATTAACAAAGATTAAAGAGTCTTTGACTATATAGCTTTAAACCTGTATACAGAATCTCACAATTTTCATCATCAGCAATCTTCAAAGAGTACAAGCATTAGGAGTTAATTCATGACAGCAACAGCCGAAAATCCCATCTTCCAAATAGAAAAAACCTATGGTCAGAGTATCTGGATGGATAACCTGAGCCGTACCATTATTGAGTCTGGTGAACTCAAGCAACTAATTAGTGAGCGCGGTATTTGTGGGATTACCTCCAACCCTGCCATTTTTGAAAAAGCGATCGCGGGGAATGCTGTCTACGATAAGGCTATTGATGCAGGTATCAGAGCTAATAAATCTGTGATGGAGATTTATGAGTCTTTAGTATTTGAAGATATCCGCAATGCCTGCGATATCTTTAAACCTGTTTATGAGGAGACCAACGGTTTCGACGGCTATGTTAGTATTGAAGTACCACCTAATATTGCCGCAGATACTGAAAGCACCATCACTGAAGCTATTCGCTATTATCAGGCGATTGGTCGCGAAAACGTCATGATCAAAATTCCCGGCACTCCGGAAGGCTTACCAGCAGTGGAGCGGGTAATTAGCGAAGGCATTAATGTTAATGTTACCTTGTTATTCTCAGTACAGAGCTACATTGACACCGCTTGGGCTTATATCCGGGGCTTAGAAAAACGGGTAGCAGAAGGTAAAGACATCAGTAATATAGCTTCAGTAGCCAGCTTCTTCCTCAGCCGGATTGATAGCAAGATTGATGGCTTAATAGATCAGCAGCTTGAAGGTGTCAAGGAGCCTAGCCTGAAGACGAAGCTAGAGAATATTAAGGGCAAAGTAGCGATCGCTAATGCCAAAATCGCTTATCAAGAGTACAAGAAAATTATTCAGAGCGCTCGCTGGAAAGCACTATCAGCTAAAGGAGCCAAAGTTCAGCGTTTACTCTGGGCTAGTACCAGCACTAAAAACCCTGCCTATAGCGATGTCATGTATGTTGATGAGCTAGTTGGTCAAGATACTGTCAATACCTTGCCCCCTAGCACCATTGAAGCCTGTGCTGATCATTGTGACCCTGCTAGTCGTGTAGAAACCGGTGTTGAGGAAGCCTACCAGTTAATTGAAGCTCTTAACGACCCAGAGGTTAAGATCAATCTAGACAAGATCATGGAAGAACTGCTTAGTGAAGGAATTGACAAATTCATTAAGCCTTTTGAGTCTTTAATGTCCTCTCTAGAAGGCAAAGTCAATCAATTGGCAGCAGTTTAAGTAGGTGGAAAAAATGAACTATAAAAAGAGACCTAACCCCCTAACCCCCTTCCCTTGCTCCGGAAGGGGGAAGACTCCCCTCTCCTACAAGGAGAGGGGTTGGGGGAGAGGTTTTACAAGAAATTGTGCCTAACTACTTAAATCAGAGCTAGATAGACTCTTCAAACCGGGTTTCTACTAAGACAGTAAAATATCAATACTTCCCCAAAAGAAACCCGGTTTCTTGACTGACGCTCTAGTAAATAGGGAAATGGTGACAAATAATACCACCAGCACTAAGCAAAAAGCGATAGGATAATTGTCTTCAGCAAGCCCCATCCTCCATTCTTAATTCTTCATTCTTAATTCTTCATTCTATTTATGGTGACTCTGTTAGAAAATCCCTTGCGCGTTGGCTTGCAACAGGAAAGGACGCCAGAACCTTTAATTTTGGTGATTTTTGGCGCATCTGGAGATCTTACCAAACGCAAACTGGTTCCAGCTCTTTATCAACTCAAACGTGGGCGACGCCTACCGCCGGAAATCACGATTGTTGGTGTGGCACGTCGAGACTGGAGCCACGAGTATTTTCGGGAACAAATGCGTGAAGGCATTGAGGATTTTTCTGACGGTATTGAATCAGAAGAAGTATGGAAAGACTTTGCTGAAGGTCTTTTTTATTGTTCCGGTAATATGGATCAATCAGAAAGCTATCAAAAATTAAAAGCTTTCTTAGGGGAACTAGATGGTAGACGAGGAACCATGGGAAACCGGGTATTTTACCTAGCAGTTTCTCCCAAATTTTTCCCGGAAGCTCTCCGACAACTGGGAGCAGCGGACATGGTAAATGATCCCATGAAGCACCGCTTGGTGATTGAAAAACCTTTTGGCAAGGATTTGAGTTCAGCCCAAGCCCTCAACAGAGTAGTACAAAAAGTCTGTAAAGAGAGTCAAGTTTATCGTATTGACCACTATCTCGGCAAAGAAACAGTCCAGAATTTATTAGTTTTCCGCTTCGCCAATGCCATCTTTGAACCTCTATGGAATCGTCAGTTTGTTGACCATGTCCAGATTACTGTAGCAGAAACAGTCGGGGTTGAAGAGCGAGCTGGTTATTATGAGACCTCTGGAGCATTAAGGGATATGGTGCAGAACCACCTGATGCAGCTGTTTTGCCTCACGGCGATGGAAGCCCCCAATGCTCTAGATGCTGATAGCATTCGGACAGAAAAAGTAAAAGTTATTGAAGCAACTCGCCTAGCAGATATTCATAATCTGGAAAATTCCGCCATTAGAGGTCAATATTCAGCAGGTTGGATGAAAGGGGAACAGGTTCCTGGGTATCGTGAGGAGCCAGGAGTTAACCCCAACTCCACCACACCAACCTACGTAGCGCTCAAGCTAGTCATTGATAACTGGCGTTGGCAAGGGGTGCCTTTCTACTTACGCACAGGTAAACGTTTACCGAAAAAGGTGAGCGAGATTTCCATCCAGTTTCGGGATGTCCCACTGATGATTTTCAAATCCGCTGCCCAGCAAACTAGTCCTAATGTACTAACTATGCGCCTACAGCCTAATGAAGGCATTTCCCTACGTTTTGAAGCCAAAATGCCAGGACCAGATTTACGCACCCGCACAGTAGATATGGACTTTAGCTACGGTTCTTCTTTTGGCATGGCAACAGCAGATGCTTACAATCGGCTGTTACTTGACTGTATGTTAGGGGATCAGACTTTATTCACCCGTGCAGATGAAGTAGAAGAAGCTTGGCGAGTAGTCACTCCAGCATTATCAGCATGGGATGCCCCCTCAGATCCAGCCTCAGTTCCTCAGTACGAAGCAGGAACCTGGGAGCCATCAGAAGCGGAAAACTTGATTAATCAAGATGGACGGCGCTGGCGCAGGTTGTGAAGAGAGACAAGGGAGATGGGGAGCAGAGGAGCAGAGGAGCAGAGGAGCAGAGGGGCAGAGGAGATGAGGAGCAGAGGAGCAGAGGAGATGAGGAGCAGAGGAGATGAGGAAGAATTAAATCTACCAATTCCCAATTCCCAATTCCCGATTCCCCATTCCCAACCAACAAC